>JANWWX010000126.1 GCA_025057195.1 Leptospiraceae bacterium
GGCGGTGTGGGATGCCTGTGCCGGCGGTGGCGGCAAGACGTTGCAATTGGCAAGCCAACTCAAAAACCGCGGCGTGCTTTATGCCTCTGATATCCGCGGCTACAAATTGGACGAGCTGCGCTTGCGGGTGCGCCGGGCAGGTTTCCACAATGTGCGTCGTTTTATTTTTGACGCTGAGACAGTTCCCCCACTGCCGCGTGAAATCGAAAAGAGCGGGGGCTTCCACCGCATTTTGGTCGATGCGCCCTGCTCAGGTTCTGGCACGCTGCGCCGCAATCCGGATGTGCGCTTCCGCATCATGCCCGACGATTTGCCACGCTATGCCGCGTTACAGCTGAAACTGCTCGAGGCAGTGCACCCCTTTTTGCGCCGCGATGGCAAATTGGTCTATGCCACCTGCAGTATCTTTCGCGCAGAAAACGAGGACGTGATCACACGTTTTACGACAACACACCCGCAGTTCGTCGTTGAGGAAACTCGCTGGGTCGGCTCTCCCGACTTAGACGCAGACACCATGTTTTATGCTATCCTTGCGCACAAGTAAAGACAGCAAAATTTAAATACGATACCTTAAGCCTACATAAATCCCGGAATTCCATGGCACAAGGCGTAGAGGGGCCGTACTCACAATGCTACCGTCCAGCGCGGTTTGGGTTGCAACATTGGCTTCGAGGGCACTGCCCAGTCCATGGTCATAGCGCAAAAAACCCAAAGCTGCCAGGGTGGTGCTGAATTCCCAAATGGCTCCCAATTGCAAATAGAATCCCCAAAAACCATGGATGGTGGCGCGAGCATCATTAAAGGTAGTGCGGCGTGAATAGCTTTCCACTGTCAAGGGGGCATTGTTAATAGGGAAGCTGCGCAGCAGGCCCGCTTCTGCTAATAAAAAACCTTCAACCGCACGGTAGCCAAGCCGTAGTTCCATGAATTCGGCCGGCCAAAACGCCACGCCATAAAGGCCATCGAATTGCACACCGTTGGCGCTGAGTGTCCGGCGCGTGTAGGCTAAACCAAAAACCAGTTGCGAGCCATCCTCCACCCCATGGCTGAGCGCAGCTTGCAATTCTTGCGACAGCGCGAAGTCGTAGCGACTGCCTAAGGGGTAACTGCTGAACCAGGAACTGGAACTCATCAACCCCGCACCTAAAACTATCTCTAGATACCATGGCGGCAAGCTGGGGTTGCCGTTGCCAGTGGAATTGTCCTGGAGTGCCTCCTCAGCTTTGACCGAAGGGTTGAGCCACAGCAAACGACCATCGTCGTTATAAATAGCAAGGACAATATTTTTGTCGAGGCTTTGTTCTTCTCCAGAGTCGTTGCGCACGACAATCCGATTTTCCTCTAGCCGTAGTATTTGCCCCCTTATTGTCTTGGTGGTCGTGACAATCCATTCCGCCGCTAGCGGTTTGAGACAGGCACAAAATAAGCAAAAGATGCTAACGCGTTTTGAATTCCACAATAAAAGCGCCACGCAGATCCCCCAGCCGGTAGCCAGTCGCTTTATCGCCAGGATAGTGCTGGCGGATTGCTGCCACGGCCTTTGGGTCTATTGTCTTTTCATCGCCATGGCATTTGAGGCAGAGCGGCTGTTGGATATAGATCGGCTGCATGACAAAAAATTTTCCATCGTTTTCATAAAGAACTGGGCTGGCTTTCCCATTCTGCCATTGCTCGAGGATTTGCCGTTGCTCGTTATCGGGAGCATTTGCTGGGTTACGGTTGCGTAGCGAAATCCGGCGAAAGCGAAAATCCTGGATGCCGGGTAGCTCTTGCGCGCGGGCAAGCCATTCTGCCATTTTTTGCTGGCCATAGTCCTTTACATGTTCGCGGCAAAAGCTAAGTGCGCCAGCTGCACCCAAAGTTTCCACTTTTTCCAGCAGCGTTTTCTGGAGGCCAGATACGACATCCTGCTGCACTTGCTGCGCAAAGTTGAGCGCTTGCTCAGGAGTTAGCCTTTTTTTCGCACACGCGGGCACCAAAACCACTGAGGCGTAAAGACACACCAGGCGATAGCAAGGCATACCGAACAGCCGCAGCCAGGTTTACACCGTCAATGTTAATTTGTTGTCCTTGACAGCGGTGGAGGAGCTACGAGAGTAAGTTATGCGCGGTTGGTGGTTTTTGTGGTTAGCCCTTGGCTGCCTGTACTGTGCGGGTAGTGACGCCCTTTATGATCCCCCAGGAGGGCGCAGCTTTTGGGCGCGGCGCAGCGATGGGGGCAATAGCACCACATTTTACCGCGTGGTCGCCATGTTTAGTGGCGAATCGGCGCATGCCGTGGTTTATACCGAGGCCAACCGCGCGATCGCGGCGGATACCGTTGGCCGGATACTCGCCGCGTTTGAAAATAGCATTGTGCCCATCGAGCATTCCCTGTTTGCTCCTCCCACCGATGTGGATGGTAACGGTAAGACTATCCTGCTTTTGCTCGACATCCAAGATGGCTACCGGGAGGGAAGCCCCGGCTATGTTGCCGGCTATTTCGATCCACTGAACCATTATCGCGATGAGGTAGTCAACGCCTTCAATAAAAACTACCATAGTAACCATGCCGAGCTGCTCTATCTGGATGTGGTGCAGGCTGAGCCCGCCAGTACCAGCTTCCTTGCCACCCTTGCGCACGAATACCAGCATTTGTTGCACTTCAGCAAATTTTTCCGCGGCGAACAGGCCGAGCCCGAACCAATCTGGCTGGATGAAGGGCTTTCTGAAATTGCATCCGATCTCACTGGCTTCGGACCACAGCTCAGTCGGGTCAACTATTTTGCCAATGCGCTTTTGGCCTCGGTGAGCCTGCTTAAAAATTCCGATACCTTTGGCTTGGAGAATTATGCCATGTCTTATGTCTATTTCCGCTACCTTACCGATGTCTATGGCCAAGGCGTGGCTTCGGCGATTTTCCGTAATAACCAGGTTGGGGTGGCGGGTCTCAACAATTCGCTGGCGCAACTCGACTCTGCGCTCACCAGCATCTGTGGTGCGACCACCGGGCTTTCGTATGCCCACTTTGGCTGCAGCTACCGCTTTTTCTGGGGTGCCATGATCCGCGCAAATGTCGGGGATTCACCGGCAAACACACTGGTCCGCTATAACGGCAACACGGTGTCATACCTTGGTGCTGCTGGAGCGTTCACTTACCGTTGGAACACAGGAAACACCGCGTTTACCCAAGAGTTAACGCAAAGCCTCGCGCGCGGTGCTTATGGTCCTTCCAACGGTCGCGGAGTGAGCCTCGTTGGCTATGCCCCACTTTTGTCCAGGATCCGCAGCGCGCCACCCGACCCGCAATTTGACAACTGCACGGATTGTGGGCTGACCCTCATCGCCGGCAACGATTACTACGTTATTTTTAACCACAATGCGGAAATGGCAAGTGCCAAAACCGCAGTCGTCCGTGATTCAACACAAACAAACTGGAGCACGAGCATAACACCAACAAGACCAACAAATCAGGTGTTGCACTGGCATTTTTCGCTACCAGCAGATGGTTTCGAAAGCCTGCGCCAGGATTAGAAATAAAGCCACACGCATTCTGTAAAGGCAGTGTTGCAAAACCAAAGAGGTGGTCGCGGTTAAGTGTTATTGGGTGTTACGGCAACTTTTTGGATATGGCTGAGGCATGGCAGGCGACGGCGGATTTCTGCAAGGCGTTCCAAGTCGATTTCACCCACCAAAATTCCAGGCTCGTCGTGCAGTGTGGCTAAAACTTCTCCCCACGGATCCACCCACAGGCTTTTGCCAAAGGTTTGGCGGCCACCAGGATGGGTCCCGCATTGTGCGGCAGCCAATACATAGCACGTATTCTCGATGGCGCGGCTGCGCAAAAGCACATGCCAGTGGGCGCTGCCGGTGATGTGGGTGAACGCCGCAGGCACCACGATGAGGTTGGCACCAGCAAGGGCATAAGACTGGAAAAGTTGGGGGAAACGCAGGTCGTAGCAGATTGCCACGCCGATGCAAAGTTTGTCCCAGTGGAGGAGAGAGATTTCCGTGCTTCCAGCAACTGTGGTTGCTGACTCGCGGTAGGAAACGCCATCCCCAGGTGTGGCATCAAAGAGATGGATCTTGTCATAACGGTGTACTAATGAGCCATTTGGGTCAAAGCTGAGCGCTGCATTGAAAAATTTTCCACCACCGGCGGGCAGGGGCAGTCCACCTCCCGTTATGACAATTCCCAAAGTTTTGGCCATTCGCTTTAGGAATTCAGTGGCCATGTGGCCGATTTCCTCGCCGCGAGTCTGCTTTTCTTCCTCACTGCCCATGAAGGCAAAATTTTCAGGCAGCAGGGCATAGCAGGCACCGGCATCCCGTGCGGCGACCAA
>JANWWX010000127.1 GCA_025057195.1 Leptospiraceae bacterium
CCAGCCACGCAGCACTGGGATGGCCGCGATGGCAATGCCGCACCAGAGCACAATCTCTCCAAAGTAGTTGGGATGGCGGGAGTAGCGCCACAGTCCCTCGTTGATAAAGCGGTTTTTATTTTCGGGCCGACTGCGGAAACGCGATTTCTGGTAGTCCGCTACCACCTCGATGGCAAAACCCAAAAGCCACAGGCACAATCCTGCCCAACCGAGAAATTCCATTGGCTGTGGCGGAGAGGTCATCACCACCAGGGCCGGTGCGATGGTGAAGCTAACCCAAAGTCCCTGCAGTGTCCAGGCGAGCAGAAAGCGCAAAAAATCATGCCGGATTGCTGCAAAGCGCGTGTCACCACCGGCTTGTAGGACCCGCAAAAAAAGATAACTGCCCAACCGGATTGCCCACAAACTGACACAGCTGGCCACCAGCTTGGCGCGCAGGCTCGGTTCGGGATTGGCGGTGATGGCAAAAAATGTGATGGAAAGAAAAGTCAGGCTTCCTGTGAGATCGTAAAATTTTTCGGTATGTGAGAACCACGCCGGGATGAAGGCGAACCACTGGATCAAAAATGCTGCTGCGATCGCAAAGTACGCAATGGGGATTCCGGCAAGTTGCGCACCATCACGTCCAGCAGCCCAGGCAATCAGGCAGCCGACTGCGACTGCGACAACGAGTGAAAGTATTGTCTCTAAAATTTTTTTGCTTTTTTCTGCCATTGCCGCTTTTCTCGAAAACCCATAGCACAGCAAACGAATTTACCGGATTATTGCCCAATTTTGTGCGGTTTATGCGCTTGCACCTTTGGCGGAATGGGTTTTTGCTGCTATTTTTTTATCTCAATGCTGGCTGCTCTTCGCACCAGCGCGATCAGCAATTGCAGCAGCTTTACCGAGATGGGATTATTTACATCCAAGACATTTATAACGAGCTGCAGCAGGCGCACGATGCTGATGCTGCCACCGCAGCGATCCGCCGCTTGCTGCCACGCCTGCGCGCGCTGATCGAACGCAAAAAGGAGCTCGAGAAAAAATACCCTGAACTCAGGGACTCGCAGCGTCGGGAGAGCATCCATGCGCGTTTCGCCGAATTCCATGAGTTGCGCCAACGCGCACAGGAACTTTACCGCTATGGCTCTGAACTAGCCCGCCGCTACCACAACCATGCTGGCTTCCGCCAAGTCAGCCGCGAGGGTTGGGAACTTCTGGCCTATTTTTAGCATGCAGAACATTGCTGCGCTGGCTTTTTTTAGCAATTTTCTCCATCTTGTCAGTACGCAGATTTTTTTGCGCCGCTTACAGGTAGTGCTACCCGTCGATCTTACGGCGTGGACTGTTGTCTTGGTGCTGCAGTTTGCCTTTTCGGCACTCTTGGTGGCACTGTTGCCGCAACTCGCACGATATGAGTCACGCTGGTTTGCACTGGAAAAATTGCCGCGCTGGGCCATTAGTGGCAAGATGGCTACGCTTTCGGCCACAGTGGTGTTCCATGACACAAGTGTGGCACTGTCTGTGCTCTATTTTGCCTTAGCCAGCGCAGAACTAGCGCTGCTTTTCCGCCTGTCGCAAACGGCAGGTGGCACGGCGATTGCGACGACTAACTTTTGGGTTAATTTGGGTGCGGCGACAGGGCTTTATATTGCTGAAAAAATTTTTTTCCGGGTTGTGCCGCTTTCCACAATCCTTTTCGTCGTGGCGCTGCTGCAGCCGATGCTCTTACTTTTATGGCAAAAACTGCTGCCCAATTTTAGCAACATCTTAGAGCAACCGGAAAAAAATGCACTGCCTTATGCTGCGCTGCTGCAGGCATTCTTTGCCGGTGTAGTGCTTTTCGGTGGGCTTTTGCCCGCAGAGCGCGTGCTGCGGCTTTATCTCCTCGATACTGCGGATATCATTGCGGAGATCACGGTTTTCTCGATGGTGGGTGGCGCGGTAATCAGCCGGTTATACCCAAAACAACAGTCCGTAGCAAATCCCATCCGCGTCGCTTTAGCCACTTTGTGCACGCTGCTTTTTATCGCGTTACTGGCCCACGCACACCGCCTGTCGATATTGCCACGCGAGTTCATGATTTTCTTGCTGCTTTTCCCCCTGGTTTGCATCAGCACGGGCAATTTCCTGGCGGCCCTACAGAAAGCCGTCCAGCCGCGGCAGGTCTTCTACCTGGTCGCAGCCAACCTGGTCGGCTCACTCGTTTCAGCAGCCGGATTTGGCTACTGGCTAATTCCCAGCTCTGGCTTGGAAAAGGCAGTGTTGGCATTTGCGGTCTTAGCTTTGGTCGGTGGTGCAGTGATATTATGGCTATCATTGGCGAAGACCAGACAGAGGTTTTTGGGTGGTCTCCTTTTTTTAGCATTCACAGCAGCGCCGCTATGGTTTTTGTGGCGGGGAGGCTGGTTATCGGCACAACTGCAGACAATGGCCGAGCGTGTTGCCCCCGGAGAGAACATCCTTGCGATTGCTGAAACAGCCCAGGATATCTGGCTTTTGGTAGCAAAGCAAATCGAGGGCCGCACGAGCCACCACCGGCTGATCCGCACCAGCCATTCGATGTCGGGGACACTTTATCCCAGCCGGCGCTACATGAAGCTGATGGCATACTTGGGCTTTCTCTATGCACGCGGTACACACGCCGCACTCAACATCGGTTATGGCACCGGCCTTACTGCGCAGGCATTGGCGGAGCTCGATTACCAGAAAATCGATGCCAGCGACATCACGCGGGCTATCGTCCCTTTGGCTTCGCAAATCCACGAACGCGAAAGGCGGCCGGATCCGATCCGCGATCCTCGTGTGGCGTACCATTTGGGTGGCGCCCGCCATTTCCTCAAAAATACCACACAGAAATACGATGTCATCACTGGCGAACCACCACCACCTTCCAATTCTTCAATCGCCTATCTTTACACCCATGAATTTTATCGCTTGGTAAGAGAACATTTGGCTGAGGGAGGAGTATTCACCTATTGGCTGCCGACACATTCGGTCGCTGATGCTTCTGCTGCGCGGATTTGGGAGACTTTTTGCAGTGTTTTCCTTTACTGTGATCTTTATGCCGGCACCGAATCCAACCTGATCATGGTTGGTTATTCTGACAATGCCAAAGTTTCGCTTGCAGAAAAATTCCACAGGCTGCGCAGGACAGCCATGCTGCACGATACGGGATTTTCGGAGCCCGAACAAATTTTCTCACTCCTGCTCAAAAGCCGGGTATTGGCGGAAGAGCCCGTCGATAAAAGCCTGCTATTGCACGACGATTATGCCTATATCGAGGAAGACTTTCCTGACCGCAAACGCCATTTCTGGGGATTGCCGCCAATCCCGTTTACCAGCCAAAAGGTGTTCGTTGAGAAGCTGCTTGCACGCCGTTTTGATTTTCGAGAGTCACTGCCGTTGCAGCCGTTCTGGATCTATTCTGCCGACTCGGCATTTGAGCCATACCGTGCTCTGCGCACCCTTGAAGCATTAGTGCCCACAGGCGTATCGCAGGAGATAGCGCTTTGGCTTTTAGGAATTGACCCTGGCATCACGCCCGAGCAGGTCCACACCATCCCGACGGCCGAAAAGCTGCGCAGGAAGCTCGCACAATTTTTGGCGCAGAGGGATCTCAAGTCTGCCGCAGCGCTGCTAGCTACTGAGCTCAAACATAAAAACGATGAATACCTATATGCGCTTAAAATCCTCACCGACCGTCTGCAGGGCAAGGACGCCAACACCGTGCGCCATGAGGCAATTGCCTTTGCGCAGAAATTGCCGCGTGTGAGCGAAGGCTTTGCGCGCTATGCAGGATTTTAGCACACTTTTATTGGATTAACAGATTCCCTTCGTCGTCCAAACGCAGCTTCGTTTCCGGAAAATCTTCCCGCATCAATTTTTGCAGTAGTTTTATAGTCTTTTTTTCAGGGTCGAAGGCAGGGATATTGGCGCGGCTTAGTTCAAGTGGAATCACTTTGCCCGCAACAAAATTACCGTGCTGGTCTAAATCCACTTCAAGGATAAGAGAATGGCTGGTGTAGCCACGGGTCCCGAATACATAATAGCCCATGAAATTACCGAGGGAGTAGGCAATCAACTTGCCTTTGTAAAGTTCGAGCGCGCGCGGGACATGGGGACCATGGCCAATGACAATGTCTGCTCCCGCATTGATCATGGCACGGCTAAAGGCCACCACGTTGCCGCGGTTTTCCCCAAAGAAGCGTTCTACCTCATTCCTGGTGTGAATAAAATCACTACCCTCACCCCCGCCATGGAAAGTTATTACGACCAACTCTGCACCATTTGACTTGGCCTTCTTGACCAGCTCAGCACCTTTTTT
>JANWWX010000128.1 GCA_025057195.1 Leptospiraceae bacterium
AGGCCAGCAAAACACCCTTGAGATTACCTCGGGCCACGCGGTGCACTACGACTGGACGTATGCCAACCGCGGCAACCCGGAATTCCGCACACTCTACCGCCGGGCGTATAAGGGCCAGTGGGATGCAGAAGATTTGCCTTGGCAAACGGAGGTGGACCCGCTCGATCCCAAGGTCAAAATCATCCCGGAGCGGCTGGTGCCGGGTTATGGCGAAAAATTTTACCCCACCGACATGAAGACGCGCATGCGCCTGCAGCATTCAGTAATTAGTTTCCTGCTGTCGCAATTTTTGCACGGTGAACAGGGTGCGCTCTACATCGCGGGGGAAACGGTCGAGGCCAGCCCATGGTTTGACGCCAAACTCTACGGCTCAACGCAGGTGGTGGACGAGGGTCGCCACGTTGAAGTCTTTTCGCGCTACCTGACTGAAAAGCTCGAAAAGCTTTACCATGTGAACGACAACCTATTTGTCATCCTGCGCTCGATCACTGCGGGTTCGGATTGGGATCTCAAATTCCTTGGCATGCAGATCATGATCGAGGGCTTGGCGCTGGGTGCCTTTGGCACTCTCTACAAATACACCGAGGAGCCGTTGCTCAAACAACTCTTGAAGTTAGTGATTTCGGATGAGGCCCGCCACGTGCACTACGGTGTCGTTGCGCTGCGCGACTACTTCACCAAAGAAATTTCAGAAGCGAAGCGGCGCGAGCGTGAGGATTGGGCGTATGAAATCGCAATCATGCTGCGCAACCGCTTCCACTTCCTGGAAATTTACGAAGAGTATTTTGGTCATGCGCTTAGCCGCAATGAGTGGCTCAAGTTGCTCGACACCTCTGAGGTGATGAATGAATTCCGCAAGCAGCTTTTCGTGCGCATGATCCCCAACCTCAAGGCAATCGGACTTTTGAGCGAACGGATCCGGCCGAAGTATGCTCAGCTCGGCATCCTGAAATACGAAAACGAGCGTGCGGCCGACCGGCTAACGGCAGAAGATCTGATGTCTTGAATTTTACGGCGTGCCGAGCAGGCGGAACTCGGTACGCCGGTTTTTTTCATCGTATGGCTTGCCGCGCCGAGCCACCAGCGGGCGCGATTTGCCGGCTCCTGAAGTGACGAGGCGTTCGGCGGCAATGCCGTGCTCGACCAGCCAGGCTTTGACACTTTCAGCCCGCTTTTCTGATAGCTTCAGGTTGTAGTCGTCATCGCCTGAAAGATCCGTGTGCCCGATGATCTCAAACCGTGCTTTTGGGTTTTTTTGCAGGAAATCGAGCAGCATGAACAACACCGGCTCTGACGATTGGCGCAGCTGTGCCGAATCAAAATCAAAATGGATCGATTGCACATGGAAACTCGCATTGGGTGTGATTTTTCGCAGCGGTAAAACCCATTTTCCAGTATTTGTGCTGGCAAGTTCTGCTACCTCTGTTGCGGGCAAATATCCGTCGGCGCTTGCCGCTATGTGCACGCTGGCGTTATCAAGAGCCGGCAATTCCACAACAAACTGTGCTGTAGGCTTGGGCGTGCTTTTTTCAAAAACTGTTTTGCCGTCTTCGTCCAGACGCAAGCGGATGCTGCCGGATACCGGTTGGCGTGTGTCGGCATCGACCAGTTCTATTTCCCAGCGCCGGGGCATCGGTTCGCAGCGGATGTCGTAGTCTTTTTTGGCAGGGTTGAGCGTGGTCGAGATGTAATAACTACCTCTGGCAAAAGCAAGGAATGCCTCGTTGCCCTCCGTATTGATATTCCCCGGCACTGGCTCTGGCTCCTGCCAGACACCGTCGAGCCAGCGAGTCTGCCAAATGTCCCAACCGCCTTTGCCACCGGGCCTGCGCGAGGCAAAATAATAGCGTGTGGCATCTTCCCCCGGTACAAAGGCTGTCTCTTGATTGCCCGAGTTGATCTGCGGAGGCAAATCGGTGAGCGCGTTGCTTTCTGCTTTGAGGTCGAGCATGCGGATGCGTGAACGCTTCATGTCGCCGAAAGGCCAACTGCTAAAAAATAGGTAGCGGCCGTCACGACTCAGGGAAGGGGATTTTTCGTTCCACTGCGTGTTGGCCTCGCGCACGGGCTGCGGCCGTGACCAGGTTCTGCCATCCCAGCGCGCCATATAAATATCGAAGCTGACCCGCACCTGGCCTTGCTGATCGCGCGGGAGTTCAATGCTGCCGTCACGGTCGGAAGCAAAAAGCAAGATCTGGCCATCGTGGCTCAAAAAAGGTGTCTCGTCGTTAAAAGGCGAGTTGACAGCTGTTAGCGGCTGCGGCTTTTCCCACACACCCTCTTTCCAATGTGAGATATAAAGATCCGAGTAGCCATTGCGGTTGGAAGAGAAAACCATGGTTTTTCCGTCGGGCGTGAAGGTTGGCGCAAACTCGTGTGCGGCCGTGTTGATGCGGGAAAGGATGTCCTCGCGGCTTTCGGCCAAGAGCTCTTCCACAACAAAATTGGCCACGACAAGCATTGCTGGCCACAGAATCCGCCGCATACCTCATTTTCGGCAGTTTTTGGAGTGGCTAAAGGATTTTTAGTTCAAAATGCCGAAAGCTGACGCAGGACTTCGACCCGCTCGGCAATTTTTTCTTTAGTAGCCCGTGCAATGCCCGTGGTGGCAAATCCCTCAACAGCAAAACTGGCGGTGGCGGTTCCCCAGGCAACCGCGCGGCGCAGTAGCTCGTCGGTGATTTTGCTACCCGGTTGGGCGTGTGCGACCAAATACCCCATCACCCCGCCGGCAAAGCTATCGCCGGCTCCTGTAGGATCGATGACCTTTTCGGTGGGATATGCAGGGCTGGCAAAGACATGGTTGCGCGAGACCACCAACACACCATGCTCACCTTTTTTTACAATGACGATTTTGGGGCCTCGTCGCTGCACAGCTTTTGCTGCCTTTATCAACGATGGTTCTCCTGCAAGCATCCGGATCTCAGCATCGTTGAGGAATAAAATGTCCACCTCCCGCACGACACGCCACAGCGCCTTGTTTTTGCTTTCAATCCAGAAATTCATCGAATCCATCCCAACCAGCTGCACATTGCGCATCTGGCGCAAGACGCGGTATTGCAGGTCGGGATCGATATTGGCTAAAAATAGCACCTGGCGCAAGCGGTCTTCTTCGCTGAGCTTTGGTTCAAAACTGGCAAATGCCCCGAGTTCCGTGCTGCGGGTATGCGCCACCGCCATGTCGTGCTCATAGTAACCCGACCAGTGGAAGGTTTTATCCGGGCTTTTCTCGATTCCAGAAACATCGATGCCAAAACCCGCCAAGTAGCGCAGGTGTTTGGCGGGAAAATCGTGCCCAACGACGGCAATGATTTTGGGCTCAAGCCAAATTGCGGCCGCAATGCTGAAGTGGCTGGCCGCCCCTCCGAGCACATTCTTTTTTTCACCAAACGGTGTCTTGATGTCGTCGAGAGCGACGGATCCCACCACGAGCATGCGCATGGCGTTTTATCAAAACTTGCTTCAATGTGTAAAGAGCTATGGGAATTGCTGGCCTGATTGACACATTGTCTTTGATGCAAGGATGAGGCATGGCCCAACCTAAAAAGAAACTTCCGCTGATCGACCGCATCCTGATTTTCGGCGGGGTTGCGACCTTCATCGTGCTCACCGTGCTTTTTTCGCCGATGTTGTGGATGGCAACGGTCTTTGCGTTGTTACCTGTAGTGGTGATGCTCATCCTGCTTTCACCCACGCTGCACATGAACATTGTTGAGAGGCAGACTGAGGAAAACCGCGCGAATTAGTTGGGATGGGCGCAGGCCACAGGCATGCTGAAAAAACTGCGCTCGTTGCCGCTTTTATCTAAACCAACAAAAACCGGGATCGTGGATGTGCCCACTGCAGTGGCCGCGCTGCGTGCCGGCAGGATGGTTATCGTCACCGATTCGGCTGATCGCGAAAACGAAGGCGACTTGGTGATGGCGGCGTCCGACATCACCCCCGAGGCCGTAAACTTCATGGCCAAATATGCCCGTGGCCTCATCTGTGTGCCACTGACGCAGGAGCGTGCGCGCGAACTCAATTTGCAGCCGATGGTGCGGCGTAACGAAGATGTGCGCCGCACGGCATTTACGGTTTCTGTCGATGCGCGCGAAAATACCACCACTGGCATCTCGGCACACGACCGCTTTTACACGATCAAACTCCTGGCGGACCCCAACGCCAAAGCAACGGATTTCCGCCGTCCGGGACACATCTTCCCTTTGGTGGCACGCGACGGTGGTGTCCTGGTGCGTGCCGGCCACACCGAGGCAGCCGTGGACCTCTGCCG
>JANWWX010000129.1 GCA_025057195.1 Leptospiraceae bacterium
CACTACAGAACGAGAAGAATTAGATTCATTGCTAAAAGACCGAAAAAGACGGAAGCCGCTTTTTCTTTATTTGCAAGAAAGCAAAGCCATTGAACCAGGAAAAAGCAATGCGTTTGTCGCCCTACGCTCATACCAAGCATTCCGCAAGGCATTGGCGTTATTTTTGCGCCATCCACTGTCTGCATTGGTAACTTTGCCGGTTTCAAAAGAGTTGATCCTAAAGGCTGGAGTGGATTTTACCGGGCACACCGAGGAATTGGCAAAGGCATTTGGTGTGTCCGCATTCATGTGTATGTACCACCCACGCTTTTCGGTGATCCCATTGACAAACCATATCCCACTGGGCAGTGTCCCGCGGCGCGTGCTTGAGCTATCAGTCTCGGAGCTGGCACGGGCGCTGCAGCAATTCCGTTTGGTTTTCCGACCAAAACGCCGCTTTGCCTGGTGCGGTCTCAACCCACACTGTGGTGAAAATGGCCGCATAGGTAATGAGGAGCAATTTATCCGTCGTGCCATCGCCGAACTCAACGAAAAACAAATCCCGGTTGATGGCCCCATTTCTGCCGATGCGATTTTCACAAAAAAAGAGTTAGAACACTACTCGTTAGTGATCGCCAACTACCACGACCAGGGATTGATCCCATTCAAGGCACTCAATGGCCTAAAGGGGGTCAATACCACCTTGGGGCTGCCACGGCTGCGCGTTTCGCCAGACCACGGCCCAGCCTACCGCCATACTGCAGCAAAACAGGTGGACACGACGGGTGTTTTGGCAAGTCTGCAGTTTGCACTGAAATTTTCCCACAGATGGCAGCAGGAATCGGCATCTTTCTCGGCATCAGCGCACTGATGATGGTGCTCATCACCTTCCGCAGCGGTGTACCGCTTTACCGTAAAGTGCTTGGCTGGTGTGTGCTGGCAGCACTACTCTGGCTCTACCAAGCAGAACTCCAGGCGAGCTGGGTAGTGCTGGCCAGCGGCAATTTCCGGCAGCTCATGCGGGAATGGGCCAACGCGATGCAGGTGGCATTTCCGGTGGTGTCTGGACTGCTTTTGCTGGTTGCCTTCCTCACCGCAGCGCCACGCGATGCCGGGATCATTTTGCTTTTGCTATTTTTGCTATTTATCATCAGCACGGTCATCAAAATTGCCGCTTTAGTTTAACCACAATTTTTGTGGAACCAACTGAGTGCGTAGCGGTCGGTCATGCCTGCAATAAAATCGGCAATCACGCGCTCTTTGCCACTTTCAGCCGTCCTTTCGGCATAGTCTGGAGGCAGCAGCGCCGGCTGGGCCATCAGGCAGTCAAAAATAGCACCGATGACTTCTTTGGCTTTTTTATTCATGGCTGCTATTTCTGGATGCTGGTAGAGGTGTTGCTGCAAAAATTTTTTAAGTGGAGCCATGGCCGACGACATCTCCGCAGAAAAAGAGACTAGTTCGCGTTTACCTGCCGTCGCTGTGTACTGCAGCAGCTCGTCAAAAGTCTTGATGCCGGAAGCTTGCAGGTTTTTTTCTGTTTGGTGGATCAAATCTGTGACCATGCTGTCAATGAGCGAACGGATGGTAAAACGCACACGCAGTTTTTCGCGCGCGGTGGGATATTTATCACAAATTGCGGTGTAATGTTTTTGCCAGATAGGCACGTTAGCTAATTCCGACAAAGAAAGATAGCCACTTTCCAAGCCATCGTCAATGTCATGGTTGTTGTAGGCGATTTCATCCGCCAGATCGACAATCCTTGCTTCCAGGCAATGGCCATAACGGCGATTTTCCTCTAAAAAAATATTGGGCACCTGCGTGTGCTTTTCAAGGCATGCCAACGTTCCCCGCGTGAGGTTGAGCCCAGGAAAATCCGGGTAGCGTTCCTCCAGCAGTGTGACCACGCGCAGCGTCTGCAAGTTATGGTCGAAGCCACCAAAGGAGCGCATCTTTTCATGCAGTGCTTTTTCCCCGGCATGGCCAAAAGGGGGATGGCCTAAATCGTGTGCCAGCGCCACCGTTTCGGTCAGGTCTTCGTTGAGTCCCAGTGCGCGGGCGACTGTGCGTGCCAGTTGTGCAACTTCAATCGAATGCGTCAGGCGCGTGCGGTAGTTGTCGCCGAGGTGGTTGACAAAGACCTGGGTTTTATATTCAAGACGGCGGAATGCACGCGAATGCACCACGCGGTCACGATCACGCTGGAATGGATTGCGCAGCGGATGCTCCGGCTCAGCGTAGCGCCGCGCGGTGAAGAATTCGCCCTGAGCTGCCAGTGCGTGCACTGTTTAGCCTGCAACATGCGCACGGGTTGTCGAGAGTTTAGTGGTTCGTAAAGAGCAAGCTCATGGCAAAAACGAAAAGATGTTCCTGCGCGCTAACGCGATCCGAAAAGCGATAGATGCTGTCTTTGCTGAAAAAATTGCGGTATTCCCCGCGCAGCAACAGCAACTCTTCAGGCTGGAAATTAATGGTCACGGTTGAGCTCACCACCTGAAAACCATTTTCGCTGCCAGTTTGGATTAGCACCTGTTCCTTATCGAGAAAGTAGTCCCAACGGAGCGCGACATTCCAATGTTGGGCAAATACATAGCACACATGCAGCGCCCCCGTGTACCAATGGCGGTAGCTTTCACCGGCGGCATTTTTTTGAGCCCCGGCATCTGCGGACAGAGCAAATTGCAATACTTTAAGCGGTGAATATTCTAAAATCAGATTACTATAAAAGCGGTATTCCGTGGTCGCAGCGGTGGGAGCGGCGTTACCGGCAAAGGAGGCGTGCGATAGTTTCCACTGCGGATGTAGGATCCAGACCAGTTTGCTACCCAAAGCAGGATCGCGGTTGGTGGGAGTGATGACCTGCCAGCCATTGAGTACCAAAAATTGCAGTTCTAAATTCGGTGTAGCCGCGTAACTCAGCTTGGCACCCGTCGAATAATAGGGGGTATTGTCGGCCATCAGCGCGCGCGTGTAATTCCAGTTTTTGTGCGAGATCCAGTTTTCGACACCGATGTGCCCGAAAAAAATTCCGGCATCGAGCCATAGTTTTGGCAGCAAACGATAGCCGGCAAAGGCTTCCTGCAGGTTGCGGTGCGAGAATTGGTTTGAATATTTTTCCGTTGTGAGCTCGTGCTGGTAGTTAGCGTTGACCGAAGTACCGAACTGCAAAGCCAGCCGCCCGCGTATTTTTTCCTGCTCCAAGGCTCCCGCCACGTGCGCCAAATTGATGTTGAACTCGCGGTCGCGCGCCGCCTGCGTCAGGAATTGCCGGTCCGAAGAGGCAGGTCGCAGCGCACTGGCTGACCAGTAGGTATCTACATAAGCAGAAAATTGTGCTGGCAGATTTTTTTCGTTATGTTGCACAGGTGGCTGAGCGCCAATGCTTGCGACCATATACACCGCTGACAGCAATGCCCGTTTCATACGAGATTGCATCCTGCAGCGACGGTGAGGCAAGAAAAAATACGAGGTTTTACTGTTTGCAATGCTTGTTATACGAATTTATTTTTTGTATGCTTTTTCCAATGCAGAAGTTAAAGCCTTTTCGAGACTTTCGGGACTAACCGCAGGCCGGATGTAGCCAAAAAAGGTAATTAAAAATGCCAAAAGACCCATCGAGAAGGTGATCAGCCACTGCAAAAAAGTAAAACGCTTCTCAATCGCTTCAAAGTGTTTGTTGGTATCTTCAAATCGTTTATCGACATAATGGATTAAGTCAGTAAAACGCTTGTCCATGGCCTCGAAACGCTTATCTATTGCCTCAAAATAGCTATTCAGGTATTGCATGAGCTCTGCAAAACGCTTGTCCATCGCTTCGAAACGCTTTTCCATGGCCTCGAAGTGTTTATCTACGGCTTCAAAGCGTTTGTCTATTGCTTCAAAATACTTGTGCAGGTACTGAACCAGCTCTGCAAAACGCTTGTCCATCGCTTCGAAACGCTTGTCCGTGCTTTCAAAGTACCTACTCAGATATTGCACTAGCTCAGCAAAGCGTTTGTCCATCGCCTCGAAGCGCTTGTCTGTGGCCTCAAAACGTTTATCCACATAGTTCAAAAGATCCACAAAGTGCTTTTCGATGGCCTCAAAGCGCACCTCGCTGTGCCGAAAACCATCCTGGATGGCAGTGAGGACCACCTGCATGTCGGAATGCGAGACCTTTTGCTGTTCGGCTTTTTCTATTTCATCCAGAAGTTCGTGGAACGCCGAGACAAAAAGCTCTCGCTGTTCAGCCGAAACCTGGACGCTATCTGCAAATA
>JANWWX010000012.1 GCA_025057195.1 Leptospiraceae bacterium
ATCTATGAGCTCGAGGCAAACTGAAACACCGCTGCTTTCGCTACGCGATATTTGCCTGTCTTATGGCAAGCGTGTCATCCTCGACCACACCAGCGCCGATTTCTATCCCGGCAGTTTTACGGTCATCGCTGGGGAGTCTGGCTGTGGCAAAAGTAGCCTGCTTTATATTTTAGGTGGCCTGTTGAAACCCGATTCAGGACAATACCTGTTCCGTGGCCGTCCCGTCTATCGTTGGTTGGGTGAGTGGGGTTTGAGCAGATTCCGTAAAAAAAATATCGGCTTTTTATTCCAGGATTTTCGCTTGTTGCCATTTTTGACCGTTGAAGAAAATGTGCGTTTTCCTGTGCTATTTTCTGGTGTGCGCATGGGCAAGTCAAAAATACAGCAAAGGTTAAAGCAGTTGGGAATTGCACACCGGGCAAAAGCATACCCACATACGATTTCGGGTGGTGAAGCACAGCGCACTGCATTGGCACGGGCACTTTTGCTGGAACCACCGCTCTTGCTGCTGGATGAACCAACTGGCAATTTAGACCGAGACACAGAAATTGCGATCGTCGATTTGCTCTTGGAACTGCAGCGCGAGGGTCTGACGCTGATCTGTGCTTCTCACAGTGAATATATGATGGCCCACGCGGACAGGGTGATGGTCCTCGCCGGCGGCAAGCTATCCCTCAAAGCGGTAGCGAGAAAACGATCCCGGATGGCCTGAATGTATTTTTTGCGTTTTATCCTGCGCCGGATTTTCCTTATCTTTTTTATTGCCCGCAAACACTTTTGGCGCAACGCATTATCGTCGCTGGGCCTTTTTTTGTCTCTGCTGATCGCAATCACCATTTTGGGTGTGCTTGAGCCAGTCAAAAAAATGCTACGTGCCAAGATGGAATCGAGTTTGCCTGCACAGACCTTGCGGCTGGTGCCTGAGTTTTCTGCGACCAAAACTGCCGGCTGGTCACAATTTCGCCGGGAACGGGATGTGCTGATGCCAATAACACAAGATCTGCTTTTGCGGGCGCGCCGCTGGGGTAAACCGGGTGCGGTGCGCAGTGTCAGTGCCACGCAGCTTTTACAGCAACCCGCCATTGGCCGCTTTGAAGATCCACTCTTGGCGCAGCTTGGTTTCAGTTTTGACTTGGTGCTGCAAGGAGTGCCCGCTAAATTTTTTCGTCCAGCGATGCGCTGCAACCTACCCTACTTGGGCCGGACCACCGAAGACAAAGGGAAAATCCTCGAAGAGATTCCCATCATTGTTCCCGAAAATTATTTGGAGATCGCTTATTCTTATGCACTGATCAGTGGTTTGCCGACAGTGTCCCCGCAAAAACTGATTGGGCTCCAGCTACGCGCTATTCTCGGCCAGAGCATCACCGGTGTGCGCTGGTCTTTCACCGAGGAAGTTCGCTTGGTCGTCTGTGGTTTTGCTGCGCCTGGCCTGATCAGTGCCGTGGGAGTGCCGATCGAATGGGTACAAAAAAAGCACCGCCTGCGCCAGCAGAAAAACGCACTGCAGAGTTATGACCAGCTCTTTATCGAAGTTTCCAATGAAAAGGCTATACCCGAAATCCTTGCTGCGGCCAGTGCTGCAAAATTGCGCCTACCGGAAAAAACCCGCAGCCTGGAGCCGGTTTTGAAATCGCTGGAGCGGTTGGACTGGATTTTTATCGCGGTGGCAGCCATCCTGGCCACACTGGCTGCGATTGCCTTGGCTAATTCGTTTGCTCTTTTGGCCGTGCAAAACCGCTATGAATTTGGCTTATACCTTGTTTTTGGCTCATCGCTTTTTTTTCTTTGGTTTCTTTTGGCTTTCGAGGGCGCAGTGTGGGGCTTTTTCCACTCTTGGCTGGCGTTGCAGCTGGCTGATCCATTCCTGCACTTTTTGGAGCAGTATCTGAAAGAATTACCTTGGCTCTCAAAATTTTCTGCCACTGGCCTCGAGCAATTGAAATTAGAGCTCAGTGCCGGCGATCGCCTACTGATCTACCTGCTTTCCGTTTCTTTGGCTGCGTTGTCATCCCTTTTGCCAGGAGCGATCGTGCTTGGGCGGCGCACGCTCGCGCTGGTCAAAAAGGACTAACACGCGATCCCATAGCGTTTTTTGGCAAAGTTTAAGATGCGCTCATAATCTAAATTGCTCTGCTCGCGGAATTCATAGACAATGAGTTTCTCGATTAGCTTCCCGATGCCGGGGACTTTGACACTTGTCTCAATAGCAATATTTCGTTTGCTTCGGTAAGTGCCATCTGGCAGGTACACGGATCTCTCTCGGAAACCGATCGCTGAGTTGATGAGTTTGAGTTGGGTTTCGCACAGGTACTCCCGCTTTTTGCGATCGAGGATAGTG
Source organism: Leptospiraceae bacterium (assembly GCA_025057195.1). Lineage (GTDB taxonomy): Bacteria > Spirochaetota > Leptospiria > Turneriellales > Turneriellaceae > JANWWX01. The sequence continues at coordinate 2,342 of JANWWX010000012.1, forward strand.
ACTTCATGGCAGTTGAGCGGTTCGCCGTTGGCTAAAAGTTTTTGTGCAAAAAGCGGCAAGGCGGTACGGATGTGTAACCGATACTCACGCCGGCGCACTCGGCCATCGTCTTTTTCATCCAGCAAGTCCGCCCGCGAAAACATATCCCAAATTTCAAGATGCTGGTAGCGTGCCTCACGAATGTCAATCAATGTTTCAAAAGGGAACGGAAAGCGGTGCTCTAAAGTTGCACGCTGCATTGAGGTTCTGGCAGCAAGGCTATTGCCGTAGCGATGTAAAGTAATAAAACATATTCTGTTAGTTACCTGAATCTGTAAGGAAGTGCTTGCAGCGGTATATTGCGTTTAGAGCAGCCGCCATGAGCCGTGCACTGGATTTTTTGATCAAAGTCCGTCCGGGGCCAATGCAAGCATATTTTTCTTTCTTGAAACAGGCGGGAGAACACTTGGATCCCAAAACAGCAGCGCTCATCTCTGTCATCACTAAGGTTTATGCCAAAACGCCCACAGGTTTGCGCCAATACTTGCCGCGCGCACTCAAGGCCGGAGCCACGGCTGATGAGGTGATCGATGCGCTGCTCATGGCAATGCCCGCCCTGAGTTTTAGCAAAATTGTGTGGGCAATCGACGTCATCCTCGACATGGACTTGCCCGAATTTGCCAAATACCGCAACCTGGTCAGTGCCAAAAGCGAATGGGTAGAAATCGGTAATACGGCGAATTTTCCCGTGGGTGAGGCGGTCTATGTCCGTTCTGGCAAGCAGCCATTGGTGGTTTATCGCACCGACTCGGAGCTTTTTGTCTATGATGCGCACTGCCCGCACAAAGGCAATGTAATCCCCGAAAGCGGACTTGTGGGCACAACGCTCACCTGCCCAGTCCACGAATGGTGCTTTGATCTCCAAAGCGGCAAGTGCACGAGTGGTGGCAATTCACCGCTGCGCCGGTTTGCGGCCAAAATTGAAGGGGATAAGGTTCTGGCAGAAATGAAAACCTAATCGGGTGGATGGTTGTGCAGCACAACCTCGGGATGCTCCTCACTGAAGCTGCGTAGGCGGAATGTGCTTTCAAAAAGGATCACCGGCCGGTTTTGGTCGTCATAGACAATTTTATCGAAACGCCCCGCTTTTGTAATGTCGGTGGCGGCAATCCAACGCGAGCAGGCATAAGGTAAATTCTCGAGCCTGACCGGTGCGCCGTATTCATCGGCCATGCGGTAGCGGAAGACATCGAGCTGCAATTGCCCCACTGCCCCGATGATGGGTGAGGCGTCGCTGAGATTGAAAAGCTGTACCACTCCCTCATCGGTAAGTTCGGCAATACCCTTGCGGAATTGCTTGGCTTTGCTGGTATCCTCCAGCACAATGCGGGCAAAAATTTCCGGAGCAAAACGCGGCAGCGGCTTCAGTGCTGGTGCGTCGCCCTGGCAGAGGATGTCACCAAGCCGGTAGAGACCAGGACTGATGATACCAATGATGTCGCCAGCATACGCCTCGTCGATGGTGTTGCGCTCTTCGCCAAAAAACGCCACCGAACTTGCCAGTTTGACCTCTTTTTTTAGGCGTGGTAGTTGCACCGACATGCCGCGTTCAAACCGCCCGCTGGTGATGCGCACGAAAGCGACCCGATCGCGGTGGAGCTTGTTCATGTTGGCCTGCAGTTTGAAGACAAAGCCGGTGAAACGTGGCTCGGTTGGGGAAAGCAGACTGCCATCATCGAGGAAGAGCGGACGGGGAGGTGGGGCAAGGGTCTTAAGCTGCTTCAGCAAATAATCCACACCAAAGTTAGTGATCGCACTGCCAAAGATAACCGGTGTCATGGTGCCGCGCAGGAATTTTTCCGGATCGAACGGTGGCAAAACTTCGGTCAGAAGGGTGATGTCCTCGCAGAATTTGTGATACTCTGCCTCGCCTAAAATCTGGCGGAGTGTAGGATCATCAATGCCGGAGACCGTTTCTGGTGCACGCTGCGCGCCGCCGACAGTGCGTTCGAAGCGGTGCACAGTCTTTTCGCGGAGATTGAAAAAGCCCTTGAAGTCACGACCAGAGCCCAAAGGCCAGACCAAGGGCACCGCAGAGATCCCTAACACCTTCTCTACATTGTCGAGCAGCGCAAAGGGTTCGAGTGCCGGTAAATCCATCTTATTGATAAAGGTGATGATTGGCAAATTGCGCTCGCGGCAGATGTGGAAAAGTTTGATCGTCTGTGGCTCCACCCCGCGCGCGGCGTCGAGCAGCATGATGGCAGAATCAACGGCCATTAGCGTGCGGTAGGTGTCTTCGCTAAAATCCTGGTGCCCTGGGGTATCGAGCAAGTTCATCACCAGCCCGTCGTATTCAAATTGCAGTGCCGCCGTCGAAACGGAGATGCCACGCTCTTGCTCCAGCGCCATGAAATCAGAACGGGTGGCGCGGCGTTCCTTGCGCGCACGCACATGCCCGGCGAGGTGGATCGCACCGCCGTATAGCAATAGTTTCTCCGTTAGCGTGGTTTTGCCCGCATCGGGGTGTGCGATGATGGCAAATGCCCGACGCCGCGCGATTTCAGATTGCAGCTGGTCCACACGGAAGTTTGGATTTTGCCGACAGCGCGTAAGCTGTTTTCTGCTGGTGAATGAGTTGTAACCACCCAACAATTGGTGGTCCGCCATGGGTGACTAATGCCCCCGATCAGGAAACCCAGAATTGCTATTTTCTACTGTTTTGTGCCACTGGCTTGGCGGTGTTGGGTGGTTTAGGGGGTGAAAAAAGCAAAAATTCGGTATAGATGTACCCGGCAGCGCCCCACATTTTTACTTCCATATTGCAATTACTGAGTATTGGATCTCGGTCTTCCGGCTCCAAGCCATCGGCGTCTGGAAAAATACCCTCCTCCACCGTTGTGTGCGCAGTTTTTGCCGTGATGGCCGGTGCCAGCGCAAATAGCGCAGATAAAAGCCAAATTGGCCATGACGGTGGCATAGTGTTTGCCACAAAGGTTTTCTGCCGGCGCCGAGAGCGGGATGCTGGTTTGACGTTTTTATCCATAATACCTTAAAAATTTTTTCTGGTGCCGGATTTTATGGGTTTATCCATAAAACTCTGGTCTGCCGGGGCCATATACCAATGCTTGAGTGGTTACCCCTGCTGATTAACACAAAAACGCTCGCATTCCCAGAGCCAATTTTGGCCATGGAGTGTGCTGGCACTGTCACAAGATCCTAAAACCGAGCTCTACCATGGTTTCCTGCGCCATCTCAATTACTCGCTCGGCCGCAGCCTTGACGAACTGACACCGGAAGATGCATATATCTCATTAGCACTGGCGTTGCGCGACCAGATGATGCGGCGCATGATCGCAAAGCGCCACCGCATGCGCCATAAGAAGCGTGTGTATTACCTCTCGATGGAATACTTGATGGGCAAGACGCTTAAGGTGGCTCTTGTCAACATGAACCTTGTCACGGCGGCAATGGAAATTTTGAGCCAATACGGCATCAAACTTGATGACCTTTATGAATTGGAGCCTGACGCAGCGCTTGGTAATGGCGGCTTGGGCCGACTAGCGGCATGCTTTCTCGACAGCATGGCGCATCTTGACCTGCACGGCATCGGAGCTGGTTTGTGCTATGAATTTGGCCTTTTCAAGCAGAGCTTCCGCGACGGAGCACAGGTGGAATCTCCGGACATTTGGCTTTCTGGCAATTATCCTTGGCTCATTGACCGGCACGATAAACGCTACGAGGTGCGTTTTTACGGGCATGTCCACCGTGACGGATTGCGTGCCACTTGGCATGACGGCACAACGGTCATCGCACGGGCACGCGATATGCTGGTTCCTGGCAACGGTAGCGATGGCATCGCGCTTTTGAGGTTGTGGTGGGCGGAGCATAGTGCCGAGTTTGGCCTGGATTACTTCCAGCACGGCGACTATGTGCGCGCGATGGAACAGCAGATCTATGCAGAATCCATCTCCAAGGTCCTTTACCCCAACGACAACAACCTCAGCGGGCAGGAGCTAAGGCTCAAGCAGGAATACTTCCTGGCGAGCGCCACCGTGCAGGATGCAGTGGCCGCGTTCAAACATGAAGAAGCTGACCTCTATCTTTTACCAGAGCGGGTTTTTTTCCAGCTCAATGACACCCACCCAGCGGTACTAATTGCTGAACTGATGCGGATTCTTGTCGATCACGAGGGCGTACCTTGGAACAAAGCGTGGGAAATGACACGCCGCTCTGTAGGTTATACCAACCACACCATCATGCCTGAGGCCCTCGAAAAGTGGAATTTAGACCTTTTCGGCCGAGTCCTTCCGCGGCACTTAGAAATTATCTATGACATTAACCATTTTTTCCTAAAGGATCTGCGCGAGCGCGGGTTTGACCATGACCAGATTGCGCGCTGCTCGATTATTGAAGAAGGACATCCTAAGCGCATCCGCATGGCTTCGCTGGCGGTGGTCGGCTCTTCCGCTGTCAACGGTGTCTCGGCGCTGCATAGCGAATTGGTCAAAACCCGACTGTTCCCTGAATACGCGCGACTGTGGCCTGAAAAGTTTTCCAATAAAACCAACGGCATTGCCTTCCGCCGCTGGTTAGTGGCAGCCAACCCCGGATTGACCGCGCTCATTGACGAAGCCATCGGCAAGGATTGGCATAACGACCACAGCCTGCTCAAAAATCTTTTACCTTTTGCTGGCGACTCTGGTTTCCGCAGCGCCTGGCAACAGGTACGCGACCGCAACAAAAAACTCCTGCAGGAAATTGTCCATAACACCACAGGCATCCAACTGCCACCTGAATCTTTTTTTGACGTACAGGTCAAGCGCATCCATGAATACAAAAGGCAGCTACTCAACCTGTTGCGGATTGCACGCATCTGTCTCGACATCCTGGCAGGAGACTATCCCATCGAAACCCACCGCACATTCATTTTTGCCGGCAAGGCAGCACCAGGCTACCACCGGGCAAAGCTCATCATCCGCCTGGCCAATGCGATTTCTGCCTATGTCGAGAAAAATCCACAGATCCGCAAACGCATCCAGGTGGTGTTCCTTCCCAATTTCTCCGTCTCGCTGGCCGAACGCATCTATCCTGCGGCCGATCTTTCCGAGCAGATCAGCACTGCCGGCACTGAGGCGTCTGGCACGGGGAACATGAAGTTCATGCTCAACGGCGTCGTCACTTTTGGCACCCTCGACGGCGCCAACATAGAAATCGCCGAAGAAGTGGGCCGAAACAACATTTACATCTTCGGCCACACTGTAGAATCGCTGCGCAAGCTGCAAGAAGAGGGTTATGACCCTGTGGCGCTGGCTGCTGAACCACGCATCCGCGAGGTGTTCCACTTTTTAGAGATGCTGCACGGGGACTTCCGCGAATTTGCCGACGCGCTGACCTACCAAGGCGATACGTATTTCCATCTTGCTGATTTCCCAGACTATTGGCAGGTGCAGCAGAAAATCATGCAGGACTATTTAGAACGCGATAGCTGGATCGCCCGTGGTATTGCCAACACAGCCTGCTCTGGAAAATTTTCTTCCGACCGCACCGTGATGGAGTACGCGCGCGAGATCTGGAAAATCGTATGATTTTCCCCGTCACGGGGTTTCCTGTTATTTATCCGCGCCAGCAGCAGTTGCCCAAAGTGGCTTTCAAGAATGCGCGCGTCTTTTTTTCCGATTTCACGGGCGCAACAGCACTGCGCAGCGCAGCCCCGGATGCCGACGAATTATTCATCCTTAAAGCGGCCTGGCTGAGCGAGCTTTTATTCCGCATCCTTTCGCGTGCCGATTTTGGGATCGAGCCACAAGAGGAAACCCGCAAACAGTGTGCGCAGCTTTTGGCTGTCAGCCCGGCGGAGGCAAACCTTGCCCTATGCGGCTTGCTGTGGCTTTCGCATGCCAACCCCTTGCTTAAGACACTGGCTGTCTTTTTTTCTGGCACCGAAAAAATTTTTGATATTGCTTTCTTGCTGCGCAGTGCCCGCGGGCGCGCGCTTTATGAACTGCTCTTGCGCGCAAAAACCCTGGATGAGCAAATAGAGGCGTTGCTCGAACAATACCCTGATCTCTTAAGTGAAGAGGAGCGGCTGCTTTTTTTGCGCATCCTACGCTACGCTGCTGGCGCACGCTGGCAGCTGGGCGGAGAGCCGCAATATGGCCATGACGTGCCGCACGGCGAGGCCATCAACCGCAGCAGCGACCGGGACTGGATGCACACGCTGGTGTTGGTGGCCAAAATCGTACCGGTGTGGCTTGCCGACATCCGCCGGCGTTACCAGGTCGATATCTGGCGGCTTGATGCGATCCCCGACGCCGAATTGGACCACCTCGAAAGTTTGGGCATCAACGGCATCTGGCTTGTCGGGCTATGGCAGCGCAGTCCAGCATCGGCCCGCATCAAGGTTTTAACCGGCGGCAAGAACTATGCCTCCGCTTACTCTGTTTTCGATTACCGCGTTGCGGACGAGTGGGGCGGCGAGGAAGCGCTTGCCCGTTTCCATGCACGCTGCGCTGCGCGGGGAATTCGCCTCGGCTGCGACATGGTGCCCAACCATACCGGGATTGATTCGCGTTGGCTGCGCGAAAATCCCGACGACTTCATGCAAGTGGATTTTTGTCCTTTCCCGAATTACCAATTTAGCGGCGAAAACCTCTCGGGCACCCCGGAGATGCAAATCCGCATCGAGGATGGTTATTATCGCCGCTCGGATGCGGCAGTGGTCTTTGCGCTGGATTATGCTGGCCGTCGGCGCTATATTTACCATGGCAACGACGGCACTGGCTTGCCATGGAACGACACCGCACAGCTCGACCACACGCGCGCAGCAGTACGCCAGAAAATCATTGAAACCGCGCTTTCGCTTTCGCGCTATTTTTCGGTCATCCGCTTTGATGCGGCGATGACACTGACGCGCATGCACTACCGCAGGCTGTGGTTCCCAGATCCAACAAGCCATCCCGCCATCGCCAGCCGCGCTGCCTTTGCCCTAACGCAGTCTGAGTTCGATGCCCGCATGCCCCGCGAGTTTTGGACTGAGTTGGTTGAAGCATTTCGCGCGCACAGCCCTGACACACTGCTCATTGCCGAAGCCTTTTGGATGACCGAAATGTATTTTGTGCGCAATTTGGGCATGCACCGGGTCTATAATAGCGCGTTCATGCACTGCCTGCGCGATGAAAAAAATGTGCAGTTTGAAAAGACACTGCGTGACTTCCGCGCCCACGACCCAGAGACACTGCGCCGCTTTGTCAACTACCTGAGCACACCAGACGAAGAATCGGCGCAGACCCACTTCCCACACGCTGACAAGTATTTTGGCGCCATGGTCTTGATGGCCACACTGCCTGGCTTGCCGATGCTTGCGCCGGGACAGACCGAAGGCTACCGTGAAAAATACGGCATGGATCAAGACGCCCCGCTGAGCAACGAGGCAGTAGATGAATACCTCGTCAGCCGGCATCGGCGGGAGATCACACCGCTCCTCAAACGCCGGTGGGAATTCGCGGATCCTTTGGCACTCAGCTTCCCGCAAGTAGAAAAGCCAGACCATGTCTTATGCTACACGACTGGAAAAAGCGAACGCTTTTTAGTGGCTTTCAACAATTCGCCGCAGCGCAGCGAAATCCGCATTGCCCCAGGCGATTTCTTGGCTCTTTTTCCGAACAATACCCCCGAACTAACGTGGAAAGAGCTTTTGCGCGGTGAGATCTGCCAGCGCGAGCGCAACGACATAGAACACAATGGTTTCCTCCTCACGCTTGAACCCTATGGCTGTGTGGTATTTTCTGAGTTTGGAAAAATTGTACAACTTGTTAAAGAAGAAAAAAAGGAAACCATGTCATTCTCCCGTTTCCCCAAACTCGGCGAATACCTGAGCGGCATGGTCGTCCCCGTGGCAGCGCTGCGCTCACAGCAAAGCTGCGGTATTGGTGAATTTTATGATCTCAAGCTCCTTGTCGATTGGTGCAAGCTCACTGGCCACAACCTGATTGCACTTTTGCCGATTAACGATTCGTGGACTTCAAGCTGTCCTTATGCCGCCCTCAGTGCACACGCATTGCATCCAGTTTATATAAACCTCGATGCGCTCAATCCGGACGAAAAAATAGCGGCCGCCATTGCCGCAGAGCGCAGCAAGCATGCGACCTATAAACGCGTGCGGTTTTCTGATATTGCCGCATTTAAAGAGAAAATTTTGCGCCAGCTTTACGAACGCGAGCCGGAGGCGGCGATGGCCTCGGTGCCAATAGAATTTGCGAGCCAACGCTGGCTGCGCGACTACGCCATCTTTCGTCACATCAAGGCCTATTTTGGCGGCCGTGCCTGGTTTGAATGGGATGCCACAGCTGCTCCGTCTAACATCCAATCGCTTTTGGCCAACCCTGTGGTGGAAGCACGCGATGCCTTTTTTGAACAAAACCACCGTGAACTTTTCTTTTATGTCTGGGTGCAGTACCTACTCGACCGCCAACTCACAGAAGTACGTGACTATGCCACTTCTGCAGGGGTCTATCTCAAAGGCGACATGCCGATTTTGCTCGAACGCGACAGTGTCGATGTTTGGCTCAACCCACAGCTTTTCAACACGCGGTTACGTGCTGGGGCTCCGCCCGACATGTTTTCTCCAGAAGGGCAAAACTGGGGACTCCCGGTCTATAACTGGGTGGAGCATGAACGCGAGGATTTCCGGTGGTGGCGAAGCCGCATCCACCAATTGGAGCGCTATTTCGGTGCCTACCGCATCGACCACGTGCTGGGCTTTTTCCGCATCTGGAGCATTGAGGAAAATAACCGCTCGGGCATTGATGGTTTCTTCCAGCCCTCGTTGCCGCTTTCTGCCGACGAATTCCAAAACCTGTGCGGCAGCAGAGAAATAGAACTAAAACTGTCTGCGATTGAAATTTATCCAGAAGAGAGCAAAAGCCTGCCACCAAAAGCCAAAGACCGCCTGCTGCAGATCGGGGAAAAACTTTTCCTGCCGCAAGAACTAACGAACGAAACCAGCATCCAGCAATGGGAAATACCCGAGGCGCTGAAGGGCGAACTCCTGCGCCGGCTGCATGCGCGCGCCTTTATCCGCTACGAAAATAGCCTTTATCCTGGTTGGGAATTTTCTGAGCGCCTGGCGGCAATCCACATCGCACCGGAAATTAAGACCCGCCTCACGGAGGCTGTTGCCAGCCGGCGCCCGCGTGAACAGGAAATCCAAGAGGCACAGGGTAGGAAAATCCTTTCGTTATTGAAAAACGGAAGCGCGATGCTGCCGTGCGCGGAGGATTTAGGGGTCGTCCCGGACTATGTCCGTCCAGCCCTTGCTGAACTGGGCATCTTGGGGCTCAAGGTCTATCGTTGGGAGACAGAAAACGGGGTACCCAAGGACCCGGCGGGCTATCCCTACCTTGCCGTAGCCACAAGCTCGGTGCACGACTCGAGCAACCTGCGCGAATGGCTTGCCAACGAAGCACAAACGATCCCTGGCTTTAACCACCACGCTGCGGTCGCAGACATTGGGCAAATCCTGGGCAGGCTTTATGCCTCGCCAGCCATGCTGGCCCTGATCCCCCTGCAGGATTTGCTTGCGCTCGAGGAAAAACTCCACGGCGATCCGAAAGAGGAGCGCATCAACATCCCCGGCACGGTTTCCGATTTCAACTGGACCTACCGCATGCCGCTTTATCTGGAAGAACTTTTGGCAGAAGAAACGCTCAACCAGAAGATCCGGAACCTCACCGCAAGACGGCCGCAGTAGCAGCTGAATCAGAGCTCAGAAGCCATGAGTTTTTGTGCTTTTGGGTCGTCTAAAAAACGAAAACAGGGGGAGCACTACCCCCTAAAAAGTTTTTTATGGGCGTGCCTAAGAATCATCTGAAGCAACGCCTGAAAGCAGCCGATAATTTATGGGTGAAAGCATTTTTTGCCCGCTTATCGGTACGTGCCAAACTGACCCTGGCTGCGGGGTTACTTTTTCTGCCCTTGGCCTTTTTAGGGTTGAATTTTTGGCTGGTGACAACGGCTGATATTGTACGAACAAGAATGGAAATTGCCGGCGCCAGGATCCTGCCTGCAATCCATAAGGTCATTTACCACGTTCAAAGGCGTCGAGGGTTTACAACGCTGCACCGTGCAAATACCGACAAAAGTAAGGAGCACGCTGAGGAAAGCAAGGCAGTGTCCGAAGCCATGGCGGCGCTCCAGCTTGCGGTGCAGCAAAATAGCATCCTGAAGCTCGATGCGGCCACCGAAGTCTTGGCCGAAAAATTGAAAATCTTGGTGGCTACCCAACTGGAATCTGCCCGAAAAGACCATATTAACAAACACACAGAACGGATACAGGACCTGCTGGAACTCATCGCGGAACTATCAGAAAAATCGCAACTGAACTTTGAGCCAGAGCCTTTTCCCTATTACCTCATGGAGGCATCCACAAAAATTTTGCCTATTTTAGGCGAACGGTTGGGCCAACTGCGGTTTTTGGGAACGCAGTTGCTTGCAGAGCAAACCGGGGATTTAATGCTACTGGGAGAGATAATGGCTATTTATGGAAGCATGCTGTTACGACAAAAAGAGCTACAGACAAATTTGCAAAAAATAATAAAGTACTCCAATAAAGAACAGTATCGGCAATTGCAAAAAGACTTGGAAGTTGCCCAAACTGCGTTTGATAACGCCTGGCGAAAGGCCTTTCGTGGGAGGAGGCTGGAAGGTCAGGCATTTGTCGAAGAATATTTCAATGTGGCGACGCGCTTGGCAGATGCCTACT
>JANWWX010000130.1 GCA_025057195.1 Leptospiraceae bacterium
AAAAGGTGGAAAAGGTTTGGCTTGATGCGGATCGCTACTTCCATCCGTGTCGTAGCCTGCCAGATCCGCCGTGATTCTGCCAGCATGGTGGAACCGTTGAACAAAAAATTGAGGCGCCGCAGGCCAAAGCCGACAGTGAGGGTGCCGCCTAGCCCTGCCGGCTGCTCCAGGGGTGCAAGACCTGTTGCTGCAAGTCCCAAAATTAGGTGGGCGCTCTCAGATTTCTGCGCCGATGCAGACAGGGGTGTCAGGACTAGTTGCAACGTAACCATGGCCAAGAATATCTTGCCACGGAGTTTTAGTGTCGTCGCTTTTGGTTTTTCTGTTCTTTTACTCAGACATTGTTGCATAGCCACCTCATTTACCCTGCTGTGTCATCTGTAAAATGTCCTGCACCACACCACTGGCGATTTCATCGACGGCATTGAAGAGCTGCACATCGACGGTGGATTCAAGCACCTTGCCGCCGATTTCTTTTTTCTTCACCAGGTCATAGACTTTAGATTCGATGATGACGTTGCCGTTTTTCGGATTGAGCGAATAAAAACCCAAGATCAGATAATCGGCGTCGAGCTCAGTCTGGAATGCTTGCAGGGTTTTGAGCGTCAGGTTCTTACCGCCGGCGAATAGCTTGGCACCAGCCTCGTTGCTCTTTTTTTCTTCGGTCCTTTCAAATTCAAAGATGCGCTGCATCGAGTCGTTGACCGCCGAAGAGAGACTAACACTCAACCAGTTATAAAGCGGGGAACGGGTACGGTCGTAAAAATCGAGGATGGCCACCCGTGCCAAGCCACCGGTGTCACGCTGCGCGGAGACACGGTCTTTTTCTGCAACAATTTGCTCCAGCTCTTCTTTGGCGATCTGTGGGCCAACACGCTGCATTTCGCTGACCATCGCCGCAATGCGCAAACCGGGGTTATCTGATTTTTCAGCAAACTGGTCTTGCCGCCAGACCAGCTCACCGCGGCGCAGGTCAAAGCCGCGCGCAAATGGGTGTTTGCCAAAAGGCTGCAACACCACAAGGTAGTGTGCCCCGACCTTTTTGCCGAGCGCCCGCAACTGCGCGGTCAACCGTTGTGGAAACTCCTTCACCTTTTCCTGGAAAAGTTGCGCGAATTCTCGCTCCTCGGCGGCAGCAGGCACAATGGTTTCCTCTGGTGTATAATAGGAGACGTTAACAGTCTGTATCTCGCGCAGCAGCTCTAACCGGGAGAGATCCAGCATCCCGAAATCATTGCCACCTAAAACGCGCACGTCGTACCCCCACTCGAGCAGGTACGTGAGCACGCTGTTCAGGCTCAACGGATCCAGCGGGGAAAGTATGGCCAGGCTGCTTTTCGTTGCAATTGGGCGCAGCAAATAGCGGCCATTTTCCATCGGCAGGATGTAGCGCACCATTTCGCGGACAGCCACTTCTGGATGGGCAGTGATAAAAAACGAATGCATTTCGCCAGTGGTGGAGTTGTAGTGGTAGAGGCTTGCATAAGCCGTGATCTCTTCAGGCAACGAACTTTCAGCTTTTTTATCATCTTTTTTTGCTTCGTCCTCATCTTCTTCTTCGTCAGGGTCATAGACACGGATTTCAGCGGTGACGAGAGATCCCCCTTGCAGGACATCCTTCAACAATTGGTAATCTGCCGGCGCATAGACTGCACGGAAAGGCAGGTTTTTTTCTTGGCAGAGCTTGCGGAATTGGTTGGGATAGACCACTTTGGAGCGATACTCTTTCTGCAAACGCGCATAGGCGCGGCTGAGCGCAATCGGAAAACGTAGTGCGATCTCTCTTGCGGCTGGATTCTTCTGGTAGTAGGCGATGGCCCCAACATAGGTGGTGGGCATAGCCAAAACTGCCGGTGGCGCAAGCAAGGCGCAAAGCCAAAAGCACACTGCTTTTAAGGATGCCTGCCTCATTTGCCGCTTTGCATCGTACGGATCATCATCCCAAGAACGCTTTTCAGATCGTCATGGCGCGCCGGCTCATAGTTGTGGACATAGACCAGCTGCATGGTGTCGAGCTTGATCGCGCGTGCCCAGCAATTTCCGGTGTCCCAGCGGCTGAGCGACAACAATACCAGGTAGCGGATGCCCAATTTTTTCTGCAGCACCTGTAGCTGATCGAGTTTTAGATTCTCCAAGCTGAAAAGGTGGAGCTTGTGGACATTCTCCAAAGCCCTGTCCACCGCCAGGACTTGTTTGGGAGAATTTTTTGCTTCTTGTACGGGCGCCTTTTTGGGCTGTGGCGCATCAGGACTTTCCAGCGCCGTGGCCGGCTCGACAGCACCGAGCGCGCGCACATCATACCCTGCACGCAGGAACTCGGCAAAAATAGCGTTGCGGAATTGGCTGTCCCCCTCGACGAAGATCCCGATGCTGGAATTGGGGGGCACTGGCTCTTTGATAAAATACTTGTTCATTGCCGTGTGGCAGGACATGCTCAAGAAGGCCATGGCCACAAGGGGAGCCTGTAAGAGGGTTGGTATCTTCATACCGACTGTGGTGCTTCCACAAGAAAGAATAATTTCGTCAATTACAAAAATAAAATGTCACCACTCCGCAGTCCACTTGGCTAAAAGATACCGCCCCGGCAGTGGATAACCCAAAATGTCGGGCCTTTGGTCGTCGAGCACATTCTTGACGGTCAAGTTCAGCATGTGCCGCGCACCCCGGATAAAAATAAAATCCACACCCAAATCGAGCAGGGTTTTGGATTCCAAATAATAAAAATAGCTGTTGTAGCGATCGCGGAAAATGGCCCCACGGTATTCAATACTGCCAATGAAACGAAAAGTGCCGGCAAAAATGGTGAGTACACCCACCGCGTGGTGGCGCGGCCTCAGCGGCAAAAACTTGCCTTGGTAGTAGGGAATGTTGCCATAATCCTCGGCTTGGAGATAGGTATAGCGCAGCGACAAGAGGAAGCGCTCTGGCACATTGAGCAGGATTTCGTTTTCAACGCCAAAAATCTGCGCCGAGGAGGCATTGACCGCAATCAGCGTGCGCGCGGAATTTTGCGTAAAAATAATGTAATTGCGCGCGCCGGTAAGCCACACCTCCGAGCGCAGCGAGCAAGACATGTTAAAAGCACAGGGAAACGCGGTGCGGATGCCGGCAGCGTTGGTGATTGCCTGCTCGCTTCGGAGTTTTTCGGAGGGAGTCACAAACACATTGTCGCCGAAGCGTTCATAAAGTGTCGGCGGGCGATAGACCGAAGAGGCTTGGGCATAAAGTTCAAGCGTGGCTTTGTCATGCAGCGCATCGCCCGGTTTGCGCCATAGAAAAAGCGGGCGCAGGGCAAAAAGTCCTGATGCGCCTGCCCCCTGCTGCACGAAATTTTTTGCGGCCGAAGCAAAAAAGGCATTGGCCGCTGCGCTGTCCTCACCGGCAGTGGCATTGGCCTGCAGCGCCAAGCGCAGCAAGTTCTTGTCATAAGCAGCGATCATGGCCCCTTGCGCTTCCCGCCGGCTGGCAATTTCAGCGCCGTTGAACACAATATTCTGGTACTTGCCCCGCGTGTGCAGTCCCACTTCAAAATCTGTGCTGCGCCAGGCATAGGTCAATCCCGCCAAAAGTTGCGGCGAGTGCGATTTCTGCCCACGCGAGAAAAAAAGTTCTGTCTTCGGATCCTCGATAGCAGAGCGGTCGAGCACAGCCGAGTTAAAATAGATCAGCTTATGCGCAGCGGTTAAGCTTTGTTCGGCAGAAAATGCCAGTGCATAGCGTTCGTCGCGCTTGCGCACTGCTGAAAGCGGTTGGTTTTCGACACCGGGAAGCCCCCGCTCCGAATAGTTTAAATCCAGAAGGCCGCGAAAATTCCAGCTGCCGGTTTTATGCCGCACAAAGCCGGTGTAGCCAACGCGCGTGAAATCTTCGTTTTCGCGCATGAGAACTTTGTCGTCAGCTGTGTTTTCTGGCGTACCGCTATTGCTGCGGAAAAAATAGCGATTGCGGCTTTGTTCAAAATTGGCAAAGTGCAGCGACTGCGCACTGAGCCGAGCGAGTGCCATACCACTGCCGATGAGCGAATTGGCATAGCTTTGTGTAAGGTAGCAAGTGCCGGTGGCACAGTCGCGCAGCCTAAAATCGAGCGCCCCGCCGATATTGGTCGCTGGCAAATGTGCTGGAATAAATGACGGATAAATCTCAACAGAACGAAAAAGCGGCAACGGCAACGTCTCCAAGTTGAGTGGTGCATTGTACGGCCGCGGCAGCGGCATGCCTTCCAAAAAGTATTCGA
>JANWWX010000131.1 GCA_025057195.1 Leptospiraceae bacterium
TTTGCCATGGCCGAAAAACAATACGCCGATAGAGTGCGCCAGGAGATCCTCCAGGCAGAGGAAGTTTGTTTGATCGCGCCATTTGCCTTTGCCCCAGAAACAGAGCCTCCCCCCTATTCGCGTGCCCGAGAACTCTGGCAGACCCGAAAATCTGCCAAGCGGCCAACCAAGATTATCCACTTGCCGACAGTGCAGTAGATTTAAAGCCTCGCTGCCGCTCCTACCAACCATTGAGCTAACCACTGAGGAAGTGAATTAGCTTTTAGTCTCCTTTTGCTTGTCGGACTGTGTCTTGCAAAAAGTCTGCATAACATCCGAAAACAAACAGGTAGCAATTCCGCTACCGATTTAAGGAGATTTTGTGGCCAAAGCAGACCGGACCATCAAAAAAGTAGCGATCCTCGGTGCGTCGGGAAACATGGGTTCCCTTTCTGGCGGACTTTTTGCGCAAGCGGGCATCGAGTGTGTTTTCTTTGCGCGCTCGCTCGATAAGGCCAACGCGGGCATTGAGGCTGCCGTGGCACAGGCACGTTCCGATGTGCTGCGCAAATACATCCGCCCAGCCACGTATGAAGAGCTGGAAAAAGAAATTCCCACCTGCGACTGGGTCTTTGAGGGCTTGGCTGAGGATCTGGCGATCAAAAATGAATTTTTCAGCCGCATTGAGAAGGTGAAAAAACCGGAGGCGATTGTCAGCACTGTTTCTTCGGGACTTTCGATCCGCAAGATGGCTGAGGGCCGCTCCGACGATTTCCGCAAGAATTTTTTGGGCACACACTTTTACAATCCCCCGGGCAAATTGCCGGCCAACGAGCTCATTTTCCATCCTGACATGCCCAAAAGCACGCGCGAGTTCATTTATGATTTTTGTGCCAACGTCTTGCGCCGGGTCAATATCATCACCGAGGACACGCCAGCCTTTGCGGGTAACCGCATCGGCTTCCAATTTTTGAACGATGCGGCTATCCACGCAGAAAAATACGGTGCTGACACCATCGACTATCTTTTAGGACCCTACACCGGTCGTGCACTGCCGCCTTTGGCGACCATCGACCTTGTCGGCCTCGACGTGCACAAGGCGATTGTGGACAATGTTTACCATAACGTCCGCGACGAGCGCATCGAAACGTATAAAATGCCGGACTACATGCAGCGCATGATCGATTCCGGCATGCTGGGGCGTAAGGCAAAAGACAAAGGGGGGTTTTTCCACCGCGATGCCGAAAAAAATAAACTCACGCTCGACATCGCAAGCCTCAGCCATGTGCCAGCAAAGACGATCAAAATTGATTGGGTCGAAAAGGCGAAGCAAGCCATCCACGATGGTTTTTATAGCCGTGCGGTGGACATCCTGCGCACTGCCAGTGGCGAGGAGGCCAATTTGGTGCGCTATTTCCTGCTCGGCTATGTCGCCTATAGCTTTGCGCGCGTGGGGGAAGTGACTCCGGCAGAAGATGGTATCCATGGCATCGACCGCGTCATGGCCTATGGTTTTTCTTGGTTGCCGCCTTCGGGCTGGGTTGACCTTTTGGGTGGTGTCAGCGCGGCTTGCGCCCTCATCGAAAAAGCAGGGCTACCGGTTCCAACCCAACTGAAAAACCTCAAAGCGAAAGGGCGCATCTGCCGCGTTCCCGACATCACTAAATTTCTGGTTGGCAGATAAGATAGTATCTTAAGGAAGGCATATGGCAAAGGCAAAACGGGTTTATGTGTTGGGCGGATACCAGACCGATTTCGCCCGCAACTGGTCTAAAGAAGGCAAAAACATCCAGGCCATGCTCTATGAAGCGATGGATGGTGCGTTTGCTGCGACAGGCATCGACCCAGAAGAAGTAGAAACGATCCACGTGGGCAATTTTGCTGCAGAGCTCTATGCCATGCAGGGGCATTTGGGAGCGATGGCTGTCAATTACAGCGAAAAGCTGCGCAGCCTACCCACCAGCCGGCATGAGGCGGCATGTGCCTCCGGTGCTATTGCCACTCTGGTGGCACGCACAGAAATTGAAGCGGGGCACTATGATCTCGCGATGGTCATCGGTATCGAAATCATGAAAACCGTCGATTCCAAAACCGGCGGGGACTTTCTCGGCACAGCAGCTTGGTACGAAAAAGAAGCCAAGGGTGTGCAGTTTCCATTTCCTAAACTTTTTGGCCGCTTGGGAAGCGTCTATCAAGAACTCTATGGCCTGAAATACGAACACCTCGCTGAAATTTCCACCATCAACTATGAGAATGCTAAAAAAAACCCGCTGGCGCAAACCCGCGATTGGTATATGAGCAAGGAGCATGCGCTGAGCCAGGGCAGCTACAACATGGAGGTGGGGGGCATCATCCGCATCACCGACTGCTCGCAGGTCACGGATGGTGCGGCGGTGATTTTCTTGGCGTCTGAGGACTATGCCAAGAAATACGCCAAAAGGCATGGCAAGAAGCTGAAAAAGATTCCTTATATCATGGGCTGGGGGCATGCGACGGCGCCGATCCTTTTTGATGTCAAAACAGAAGAAGCGTATGCTGCAAAAAAAGAGGGCCGCTATATTTTACCGCACACGCGCAAGGCGATTACCGACGCCTACAAGCGTGCTGGCATCCGCGGGCCCAAGGACCTCGATCTGGTCGAAACACACGACTGCTTCACCACCTCGGAGTATGCGGCGATTGAGCACTTTGGCCTAACCCCACCCGGCGAGGCATACCGTGCGATCGAAGATGGCGACATCCGCATTGGTGGCAAATTGCCGTTTAATCCTTCGGGAGGTTTGATCGGCGCAGGCCATCCGGTCGGTGCCACTGGCACGCGGCAGATCCTGGATGTCTTCCGCCAGGTGACTGGCACGGCCGGCGAGTATCAGGTTGAGGGAGCCAAGATCGGTGCCACGCTCAACATTGGCGGCTCGGCCACGACCAACGTGGTGCATATTGTCGGCGTAGAAAGGGATTAAGATGCCACTCGATCAGGCACGGAGCCTCACCGAGGCAGCCAGCAATTTTTATTTGCGGTTTGAGAAGTTCCTCGCAGAGCGGGCAGCAGTCCCCGGTGGAATTTCTACCGAAAAGATGGACGAAGACCAGTGCGCGCACTACGATCTGGCCTGGATTGCCGCAAGCCTATTTGCGATCGAAGAGATGCTCGGCTACCCACAGAAAGTGGGTAAAGGTGAAGGCAGTCTTGAGGAAAACCTCGCACTCTTTTTTATCGCCGATGCACTGCAGGATATCACCTCGCGTCTGCGCTTAGCTGCGCAAAAAATGGGCGTCTCGCAAGCGCAGTTGGATAGCGAGCTCAAGGCAGAGCAGCTTTACGCCTTCATCGCGCGTTTTAGCAGTGAGGATTTTGCGCGGAAAATCACTGACGCTATTGTGGCCACCGGTAGTTTTGGCGAATACGGGCTCAACGAGGACCAGGCAATGATGGCGGAGACCTTCCGCCGCTTTGCGGAAAGCCACGTGCGCCCGATCGCAGAGAAAGTCCACCGCCAGGACCTCACGATCCCGGACGAAATCATCAATAGCCTGGCGGAAATGGGCTGTTTTGGCCTTTCGATTTCTGAAAAATACGGTGGCTTCCAGTCGGACGAGCATCCCGACCACACTTCGATGGCCGTGGTGACAGAGGAGCTATCGCGTGGCAGCGTGGGTGTTGCCGGCAGCCTCATCACCCGTCCCGAAATTGTGGCCAAGGCCATTGCTGCAGGTGGCACCGAAGAACAAAAGCAAAAATGGCTGCCGCTTTTGGCTTCGGGGGCAAAAAAATGTGCGGTGGCGGTGACCGAGCCCGACTATGGCTCCGACGTGGCCAGCATGAAAGTTTCTGCCACCAAAGTCGAAGGCGGTTGGAAGATCAACGGCGTCAAAACCTGGTGCACGTTTGCTGGGCTGGCGGACGTGCTGCTCGTACTGGCACGCACCAACCCTGACCCCGCACTCAAGCACCGCGGGCTTTCGCTCTTTTTGGCCGAAAAGCCGCCGACGCGCGAGCATGAGTTTGACTACCGCCAGCCTGGGGGTGGTCGCATCTCCGGCCGGGCAATCCCCACTATCGGCTACCGTGGCATGCACTCATACGAGGTAGTGTTTGAGGACTATTTTGTTCCTGATGAAAACCTGATCGGCGGTGAGGCCGGTCTGGGCAAGGGTTTTTACTTACAAATGGCTGGTTTTGCTGGTGGCAGGTTGCAGACCGCAGCCCGGGCCACTGGCGTCATGCAGGCAGCCCTCGAAAAGGCATTGC
>JANWWX010000132.1 GCA_025057195.1 Leptospiraceae bacterium
AAGTTTTTCCGCATTTCGCTTGGTGGCAAGCGTGATGAGGCTGAGATCAAAGGCCACCGCCGCACTTATATTGGGGCCATGCCTGGCAAAATCATCCAGGCCCTGCGGACGACAAAGTCAAAAGATCTGGTGCTCATGCTGGATGAAATCGACAAACTAGGGCGATCGTATTATGGCGATCCAGCCTCAGCGCTGCTCGAAGTTCTGGATCCAACGCAAAATAGCGAATTCAGGGACCATTTCCTCGATTTGCCGTTCGACCTTTCACAGATTACATTTATTACAACTGCCAATACTACCGAAAGCATCCCAGAACCACTACTTGACCGTATGGAAGTCATCCGGCTTTCAGGCTACATCCTTGAAGAAAAAATGCAGATTGCGCAAAAATACCTGATTGGGCGCGCCATTAGCGAATCTGGATTAAACCGCAAGAATGCGCCACGCATCAGCACCGCTGGGCTACGCTTTCTCATCGATGGCTACTCCCGGGAAGCAGGGGTGCGGCGGCTCGAGCGCGAAATCCAAAAACTCTACCGCAAGGCTGCGGCCGCCTTTGTCGAGAAAAAGCCGTTTCCGCAAGTGCTGGGCCCACAAGAAATCCCTAAGTATTTGGGTAAGCCTGTCTTTACCAGCGACGATGAAGCTAAAAGGCTGAATATCGGCTCTGCCATAGGCCTCGCCTATACGGCACTGGGCGGTGCCACGTTGGTGGTCGAGTCGCGCAAATTTCCCGGCCGTGGCAAGATAAAATTTACTGGCCAGATCGGCAAGGTGATGAACGAGAGCGCTGAAATTGCGGTGTCTTATGCACGCTCCCTGGAGAAAGACGACAAATTCTGGCTGCGCCATGATATCCACATCCACGTCCCTGATGGTGCCACCCCCAAAGATGGTCCGTCGGCCGGTGTGACGATCGCCACAGCACTGCTGTCACTGGTGCGTGAACAAATCATCCAGCCCGGCTTTGCCATGACCGGTGAGCTGCGCCTTTCTGGCGATGTCTTGCCGATCGGAGGACTACGCGAAAAAATTGTCGCAGCGCGCCGCGTCGGCATCAAAAAAATTATCTTCCCTTACGAAAATTTGCGCGACTATGAAGAATTGCCGGCAGAGCTCCGCCGAGGTCTGACCATCTTCCCGGTCAAACACTACAGTGAAATTGATGAATTACTTTTTGGCAAAAAGGCAGGAAAGGTGGCAAAACCACGCCAGGCCAAAAAAAGCGCATGAGCATCCCGTGGCCAAGAGTTTCCATCGCCCCGATGATGGATGTCACCAATTCCCGATTTCGCTATTTCCTGCGTCTTTTGAATCCTGACGTACTGCTATATACCGAAATGACCGTGGCGCGGGCCATATTGCACGGCGATCGAAGGCGCATTTTGTATCTTACTCCCGAAGAACGTCCGGTTGTGCTGCAGTTGGGGGGCAATGACCCGCAAGAAATGGCCGAAGCCGCACGCATCGGGGCAGAATTTGGCTATGACGGCATCGACATCAACTGTGGCTGCCCGAGTGATCGGGTGGGTAACGCCTGCTTTGGTGTTATGCTAATGCGCAGCCCAGAGCGCGTTGCTGAAATCGTTGATGCCATCAAGAGCAAAGTCGATCTCCCGATCAGTGTTAAATGCCGGCTTGGCATCACGGGTGAGGAATCCGAGGAAAAACTTTTGCATTTTGCCAGCCTCGTTTTTGCCGCCGGCGCTACAAAACTCACCGTCCATGCGCGCACCGCCACGCTGGGTACTCTCTCTCCCAAACAAAACCGCAGTGTGCCACCGCTCCATTATGACTGGGTGTATCGCCTCAAGCAGTATTTCCCACAGAAGGTGATCGAAATCAATGGTGGCATCCGCACTGAAGAACAAATTTTAAACCATTTAGCATTCACCGACCGCGTGATGCTTGGCCGCTTGGCACAAGAAAATCCAGCATTTTTTGCTGGCAGACCACTTTCTTTGGCAGAAAGGCTCTACATTTTTTTGCGCATGGCAGATTATGCAGAGCGCCATGAGAACCCAGCTATCACCGCAGCCCGTTTTTTTGCCACGATGCTCAATTTCTTTTCTGGCTTTCCCGGTGCACGCCGCATCCGCCAATTTTTGAGTGAAGAGGGACGCCGGCTTACCCCCAAAGCAGCTTGCCAAATGCTGAAAGAAAAGTTCTTGCAACCGATCACTTGTGCTTACTACCCCAGCCATGGTTGAAACGATCCTGGTGCACCCCAATCTGGGGGGTCAACGCCCAAAGTTTTAGTTTGCTCTGTGTCTAGTGAAAATCCAAAGCAGAATCGTTATGGAGGCAAGTGTGAGGGCATTAGTTACGGATTTCCTCCCGAGTGCGCACGTAGCGTAGTCAGTCGAATAAGTTGTGCAAGTATTTGTAGGTTCATGGCTACATGATCGTGCAGTGACCACGAGAGAATAAAACATAGCATTCGCCTCAGGTCTGCAGCAAGCCATGTATGGTATTGCAGGTTGGGTGCTGCAGACTTGCTGCCTCTTGGCATTCTACCACATGGGCTGCCGCAGGTTAGCCAGTTTTTGCGACCCACCACAAAAGGACGGATTATATTTTTTACTGCGTTATTGCCCAAGGGAATGTGCGGGTCGCCTAAAAATAAAACCAGCTTTAGCCCTTATTAATGGGGCCATTGGTTGAGCGCATAGTTCACCGCTTTATCCAACATGCTGTGCGCACCATAAGACTTTGCGCGCCGTTCATAAAGCCAGTTGCGGAATGATTCCATCACCGGTTTGCATTTTTCTTGGCGAAATTTGACCAAGTCATCTCCAGTTAAATTCGCCTCGCGCGCCTCGTTCTATAAGCGATAAAGCTCTGCGTAAAATTCAAGCGACTTTTCTGCACGGCTATCCTTGGCCACAGTATGTGCTTCCACAAAATGCCGCCGCACGTGGACATGACACCCAGCATGCATAATTTGTAGGTCGTGTAATACACGACCGTAAGATGAATAGCCGTCAATAAGCACACGGCCGCGATAACCTGCCAAATGCCCAAACAGAAAGTTTGCTTTCTGATGAGCACGATAAATGAAAACCGCAACATCTTTGCCAACCAGCGTCCAGACATAAGATTTTGGTAAGTACCCAAGCATTGGTTATTTAAAACATAGTTGGCTCGAGTGTTCACTAAAGGAGGTTCTAGGCATACCACTTCCCATTATTCCCCACATCGCCGCAAAAGACCCAATGGTTATCCCATACCCTTGGCCTGCCGTACAGTTTTGGGCTAACCTGCAAAAGGCATATACTCCCGCAAATCCTCGGGGATATCCTGCCAAGGGGGCTTTTCGCCCTCGCGCCAGTGCCAGAAGAAGAGTTTTTCTATCAAATAGCCCGCGGCTGAGTCCCACCGCGAGGGTTCTTGGTAATAGTTAATCGCAAAAAAGCGTTTCTGCGCCCGCCGCGCGGGTTTCAGCCACAAAAGGATCAGCCCATAAACTAGCGACGAGACACTCACCCGCAGCGCCGAGGCCACGCATAACAGTGCGTCGTGCTCTTCCGGCGTAAACCGGGTGGTCACGATGCGGTATGGTCCCTCGGCGTCGTTATAGGAGCGGGTGACGCCGCGGCGGATGGGATTGCGCATCTTGAGCCGTAAGAAACGCGCGGCGAAGCGCATGATCTCGCGTTGGTGTTTTTGCCAGTGCTCTGCGACGTTTTCCGGCAGGCTGACACTGGTGGTATGCATGCTTTTGGTTTTCATAGTCCCTCTATATATTAAATACCAAAAAATCGCAGAATTTTTTCAGTTTTCAGAAATTTTTTTTGGTAGTGACTTTTGGCATTTTACATAGCGCTCTAGCCCTGTGTGTTGCGGCGTTTTTTACACCATCGCTTGGGTGGTTACGGATATTGGCATTTTCACAAATCGTTGTCATGCTGAGTCTGCCAGTGAAGATGGGCGATGCCGTACGCATTTGAAGATATTAAAGATGCAGTGGTGATCGTGACAGGCTCTGGCCGCGGCATTGGACGTGCCATTGCGGAAAAATTCGCGGCCCATGGCGCACGCGTGGTG
Source organism: Leptospiraceae bacterium (assembly GCA_025057195.1). Lineage (GTDB taxonomy): Bacteria > Spirochaetota > Leptospiria > Turneriellales > Turneriellaceae > JANWWX01. The sequence goes on from JANWWX010000132.1 coordinate 4,048, forward strand.
ATTACCGACATTGACGCGGCGACCGCAGAACAAACCGCGGCCGACCTTGCCAAAACCGGAGCGGAAACAATGGCCATGGCATGCGATGTATCTCAGTATGCGCAGGCCGAGGCGCTGGCCAACAAAACTGTTGAGAAATGGGGCCGCATCGATGTTTTGGTCAACAATGCCGGCATCAC
>JANWWX010000133.1 GCA_025057195.1 Leptospiraceae bacterium
CGTGGCGTATTCTAATATTGGCTCTAAATGGTTTCCCTGGACAATTTCCTTGCCATCAGGTAAACCGAGCCGCTTGGCCCGTGCCTGCACCTGTTTTAGGCTCTCTTCGCCAGTGGCATAAAGTGCCGGTGTGTTGCGCAGTATCTCTAAAAGCAAAGTCGATTTGCCGATTCCCGGTTCGCCACCAATGAGGATCACCGCTCCCGGGTGGATGCCGCCACCCAGCAATCTGTCCAGCTGGCCAATTTGCGTATTTAAGATGGATTGTGTTAGTTCTGTTTCATTTGCAGCGTCGCTAATCTGACGGATGCTGGAATATGTAGCGACCGAAGCAAAGCGATTTTCTGTCAGGCTATTCCAAGTTTTACATGCTGGGCATTGTCCAGACCATTTGGCAAATGTCTCACCGCATTCGCGGCATAAATAGGTCACTTTTTCTTTTTTAGGTTTTTGCATTTGCCATCAGCGTGTGATCATGAAAATACCCCACTGCGCAAGCAGGTTGGGGAAAAGTCGGATTTCCCGGTTGTTGCGGATGTAATGTTCACTCAAAATACGGAAGCCACGCTTGGCACAATATTCTTTGAAATCCCGGATGGTCAGGAGGTGCAAGTTGGGGCTCTCGTACCAGGCAAAAGGGAGTGAGGGGGTGATGGGCGTTTTGCCCAAGAAAAAAAATTGCAGCCGCGCTTTGATATAAGCAAAGTTGGGAAAGCCCACAATCAGCCTTTTGCCGACACGCAGGGCATCTTTGATGACATCATCCGGATAGCGCAACTCTTGCAGCGCATTATTGAGAATAACATAGTCAAACGAATTCTCTTGAAAATCGGTAAGCCCACTGTCAAGGTCGCCCAAAAGCACATGGATGCCACGCTCAACGCATTTCATGATCTGGTCATGGTCGATTTCAATGCCTTGCGAGCGGGTCTGCAGTTTTTTGTTGAGCAAGTAAAGCAACTCGCCATCGCCACAGCCCATGTCCAGCACTCGGCTTTTGGGTTCGACCAAGCGGAGGATAATGCGGTAGTCGATCCGCTCGGTTGCTGGTTCGACAAGGGGGATCTCCATGTGCGTGTCAGTAGAAAAGATTTACCATTGCGAGCAAAAAATCAATCTCCGACACGCGCCAGAAAATTTTTCACAAGTTGCGACTGGATTTCGGTTTCAACTAAGAACGAATCGTGGCCATAGTGTGCTTCGATGTCCACATAGGTGACCGGGACACCTGCGATCTTGCATGCAGAAACAATTTCCAACGACTGGTGGGCAGGATAGAGCCAATCAGATTTGTAAGATAGGACGAGCAACTTTGCCTGCAGGCCATAAAACTTTTCGCTGAGAGGTCTCCCCTCAGAGACATCAAAAAGGTCCATCGCCTTGCTGATGTAGAGGTAGGAGTTGGCGTCGAATCGCCGCACGAAATTGTCTCCGCGGCTGCGCAGATAATTCTCTACTTCAAAATCAGGATGAAAGCGTGGTTTACCCTCCTCGGCTTTCGTGCGGCGGCCAAATTTTTCGGCCATCGATTTTTCGCTCATATAAGTGATGTGGCCAATCATGCGGGCTACTGCAAGTCCAGCGCGTGGGATCTCGCCGTCGTAGTAATTGCCATAGTTCCAGTTGGGGTCGGCCATGATTGCCTGCCGGCCGACTTCATTAAAGGCAATCTGCTGTGGCGAATGCCGTGCCGTGGTGGCAATGGGGATTGCCGAGCGCACCCGTTCCGGGTAACTCACCAACCACTGCAATGCCTGCATGCCGCCCATCGATCCGCCGGCAATCGAGTAAAGTTTATCGATTCCTAGATGGTCGATCAGCAGCTTCTGCGCGTTGACCATATCTTTGATGGTAATCTGTGGGAATTCCAGGGCATAGCGCTTCCCGGTTCTGGGATTGATCGAAGAAGGTCCTGTCGAGCCTGCGCAACCGCCCAGCACGTTGGAGCAGATGATAAAATAGCGGTCGGTATCAAAGGCTTTGCCTGGACCGATCATCCTGTCCCACCAACCAGGACGCGTATCTCCTTGGTGGTAGAACGCCGCGTGGGCATCCCCCGAAAAGGCGTGTAGGATCAGGATTGCATTGCTCCGTGACGCATTGAGGTTGCCATAGGTCTCGTAGGCGATATTCACCTCATATAATGTTTCCCCGTTTTCTAAAGTGAATTCGGGAATAGGAAAATTCTGGGTTTCGACATAGATTTTTTCGGATAGCGCAGTTTTATTGTCTATTGCCTGCACCACAGCCCCAGCCGCGCTGCGCAAAGAAATGCTATCAGGCTGTCACTCAAAATCCAGCACGCCGGCTCACTGACAGCACACCCAAAAGTTGTGCGGCTGCCAGCGCGTAGAGGCTAAGGGTGTAGAGCAAGTAAATTTCAGCTGCCTTTCCAGCAAAAAGCGGTAGCGCCCACTCGGCAGCAATGGCCACGATCATGATGGCGAGCGCAAGTGGCAAAAAATCTGCCAACCGGTACCGTCTAGACTGCCAATCAAAAAGATCAAACAGTGCCAATTTGATACAATAAAAGCTAAAAAAAGCTCCTAAAAAAAGCCCGCCATAGTTGGCCAGGCGCAAGAGCAAGGGCTCAGCGGCGAAACGGTTAACCACAAACCAGCCGATCACCAACGCCGGAATGGTGTAAAGAAAAGCCGGGATAAAATAAAACCATTTGACGTAGCGGCGTTTACCGCTGATGCGGTCTGCGCTGATCTTGAGTCCCCACAACCCAATGGCCACAAAAAAGGCGATTCCGGCCAAGAAAAGTGCTGCGATGGCAGCCACATTGCCAATCAACCACGGCAGCACGATCAGCGGGATGGCATAGCATGGCCAGACAAAAAAGACAATCGCCCAATCCATGATGTCGCCGTATTGCCGGTCGCCAATGGGTTGGCGAGGCACCCTGAGCAAGTAGGAGGAGATCTTGAGCGAAACCGCCATGACCACCACGCCGATATAAGTGATGAGTGCAACAGCACCCAGCGAGTCCTTGTTCAGGTTGACCAGGACAAAACCCAAAAGCGCGAGGGCACCCGCGACGCCGAGGATAAAAAGCTGCGCCAAGCGCATTATTTGATGCGGATACCCATGTTGAGCGCGCTGTTCATCTTGCGGCTGGCGAAGCGCTTGGCGGCCAATACCCGGTCATCCAACTCGCGTATGGCCCGCAGCAAACCATCGATATAAATTGCCAAGAGCTTTGCCCGGTCGGTTGTGCTCATGTTGACCAAAACTTCTGATTTGGGCAAATCCCCTTGGGCATGGTAGTACAAGACGATGTGTCCATAAGTAGTCTTGCGCACGTCATCGTTTTTGATCGAGCGTTTGTGTGAAAATTGCCGGCGCATGGCCGCCTCTTCGTACCTGAGCTCGATGGCCGCGATGTTGTTGCCTGCCATTTTCAAGATGATTTCTTCCAATACGACCGGATTGTCGCGATCGAGCGCCGTGCGTTTACCTCCCCGCTCCAAAAGGATACGGAATTCGTCAGAAGGTGGTTCTTCCTTTTTATCCCCTTGCGTTTTGGCGGCAGCAGCGTTTTTACGCCGTTGTTCCTCATCCGCCCGGAAACGGCTGACCAGTTCGTTGAGTTTCTGGTGTAGCTCGTCCACAGTCGGGTGGCTGAGGTCTCCGGCCCCGTTCATCTGCGCCTGCAGCGCCCGAGAAAAAGCAAAGCCCGATATGAATAACCCGATCAGCACGTACGTTTTCATCAATTTAAATATCGGCGAAGAATGCTATAAAACGTAAATGAAAAAGCAGATTGCGCTGCCCGCCAAAACGCAAGGCACTGCAGTATGGGTTTGCTAAAATGCCGCCGGGATTTTGCGCAAGCCTATTTTAACAAGTTTTCGAGTGCCTGGATTTCGCGCACGTATTGCCAGGCTTGTAAGTCAGCTTTTATTTCATCGCGGATTTTGCGCGAAAGATAAAAGAGCGTTCTGGTGTAACCCACGCCACCATAGGGTTCGACCCATTGTACGAGAAAGCCATCCTCTTTTTCCCAGGTGTGGGCGCCCCGTTGGTTTTCTCCGACATTCGAGCCTGTGCGCTGGCCGTACTTTTCACTCAGTTTAGTGTAAAGCTCTTCAGCCTTAAGCAGGGGAAAAATGCTCTCGACAAAAAAGAAACGGGCTGTGCCGGCGGTTGGATCCTCGGCGGCTGGCTTTTCCTCTGCCGGTTTTTTGGCCAGCCGCGGCA
>JANWWX010000134.1 GCA_025057195.1 Leptospiraceae bacterium
CTGGCTGCCCGCAGCAACGATGTCGAGCGGGCGCGCCGGGCGCTGCAAGCCAATATCAACATCGACCTCAAAAATGAGGATGGTTACACAGCACTGATGTATGCAGTCAATGCTGGTTCTCTCGATGTCGCGCGGTTAATTTTGGACAACAAAGCGCGGATCAACCTGCAAGACCGCGATGGCTATACGGCATTGATGATTGCCGCCTACCGCGGCAACGAGGCGATGCTGGACCTGCTGCTCAGCTACAAGCCGGATTTGCATTTGCGCCACCGCAGTGGGCGCACTGCCCTCATCCTGGCCACCTGGAAAGGTACCGCCACGATGGTGCAAAAGCTGATCGCCGCCGGTGCCCGCGTCAACGACCAAGACCTCGACGGTTGGACTGCATTGATGTTTGCCGCCCACATTGGCGATTTGGAAAAAGTGCGCATCCTGACTGAGGCAAAGGCCAATCTCGCTCTCAAAAATAAAAAAGGGCAGACAGCACGGGATATCGCAGAAGCTCGCAACGCCACCGCCATCGCTGAATTCCTTGCTGCCCGTAAAGGTTAATGTTGCCGTTGCCATGATTTTTGCGTCTAATAAAGTAAACTCGGTGCGAATGGTGGCCGTTAATAGTAAGGGGGAACAATGCGCAGGCAACTGGTAGTGGCAGGACTGGTCGCAATAGCGCTGATCGGTAGCCTGCTTTGGGCGCAGAAAATCATCGATCCGCAAATCCTGGCGCAACAGGAAGAGCAGAGGAAACGGGCCGAAGAAACCGGCTATGCCGACATCGAAATTGACAATTTGCACCGTGAGATCGCACAGCTTGCACCCAAGGCAGCGCCACGCATGAAAAAAACCGACGATGGTGGGCTGGTGCTCGACATTGCCTCTGGCGAATCGATCAAAACCATTTCCGAGCGTTATATCTACAACGGCATCATTGTCCTCTATCCCACAGGCGACGAAAAATCCCCCAAGCTTTCTAAAGTGAAACTGGTGTTCGAGCGCACCAACCCCTTCGGCAAGGAATACAAGCGCGAAAAGCGTGAAGTGGTAAACCCCACCCCGCTCTTTTTTGACAATCCCGAGACCCCCGCAAGCCAACAAGGCCAAAAGAGCGAACCCAAGGTCGACCGCAACGACGACATGATTTTAACTTACTACGAATCCGACTTTGATGAGCGCCAGCAGGAATTTTTTAGGGAAAAAGAAAAAGTGGAAATCAAAACCATTCCTTTTTATGACAAAAAAATGGACTTTGTCGAAATGTATAAAAAATACCTGCGGCGCACGGCCAAAGCCCTCCGCTACACCGTCGAATCGATCGAGATTTCGCAGAAAAAAAGACTGCGCGACCTTTTCGAGCTAAAATAATGCCGCCCTCGGAGCCACCACACGCTCCGCCAGGACAAGTACTTTTTGAACACGCCTGCCGCAACTGCGGGCAGCTTTTTTGCCCGGCGATTGACATCAGGCAGCGGGCCATCCTGGTTGCGCATTGCCCACACTGCGGGCACGTGCATGGCTACGACAACCGCCTCGGGCAGCTCGCAGAGCTATTGTATCAGCGCCAGCGCGAGCGAGCGACCACCGTTCTGCCGACCCAAAATCGCAGTTTAGAATATACCACCACCGCAACCCCATTCCATGAAAAAGTGCAGGTGCACACCACTGCGCAAGTCACGGCCGCTGAGCCACCAGGGCCAGAGGTTCCTGAAATTGCTGAGCCAGGGCACCGCCACTCTGCAAAAAAAATAAAACTGCCTGCGTTGCGCTGGCCGCACCTTGCTGTTGCCACGGCCTTGCTGTTATTTTCTGCCTTTGTGGCCCTTGGCGTCTGGCAGGCAGTGCCAATGGCCGAGCAGGATGCGCGCGAACTCCTCGCACAACTCGAGGCACGCCAGTCGGATGTTGTGCTCGACCGTAACGGGCAGGAATTGACCCGCCTGGGCGTGGCTGCCGACCATCGGGCGACACTCAGCGACTTTGCGCCGTGGCAGCTCGACATGCTACTTTTTGCTGAGGACCGAAACTTTTACGAGCATCACGGGGTCTCGTACAAAGCGATGCTGCGTGCGCTCTTTTATAACCTCCTCCACTTGCGCTATGCCCAAGGTGGTTCGACCATCACCCAGCAACTCGCGCGCCGGCTCATCGGTAACCGGCAAAAGAGCTTGTTGCGCAAAATTAAAGAAATCCGGTTGGCACGCACGCTCGAGCAGATTTTGCCCAAACAAAAGATCCTGGAGCTTTATACCAACCATGTCTATCTCGGCCACGGCAACCACTCGTTTGCTGCCGCCGCACAGTTTTATTACGGTAAGACCATCCCAGCACTGACTGCTGCAGAATTTCTATCGCTGGTAGCACTGATCCCGGCTCCAGAAAAGCTTTCCCCGCTCAAAAATAATCCCCAGCTTTTGGCAAGGATGGAGCTATTGTGGCAAAATTTGCTGCATGTGGGGCGGGCTCCTGTCAGTGACGAGATTTACCGCAGCCAATTATCTTCAGTGGCCAATCAGGCAAACCGTTTTGCCAGTGAGACCGCCTTCGGCAGCAAAGCACGCAGCGCGTTATGGCCGACAATGTGGGCGCGCGAGTTCTTGCTGCAGCGCGGCCTGCTCCAGCCAGAACATAGCAATTCTGCACGCATCCATACAACAATCGATGCCGGGTTGCAGCAAAAGGCGTATGAGCTTGTCACCCAGCACCTTGCGGCAGCACGCCGCCGTTTCCGGGGAGTGTTGCGCGCAGAGGATGCCGCCGAACAAAAGTTGCATAGGGCAATCCGCACTGCGGCTTTCGACGCCGGTCTTTTGCTCGAAGTGGGGCAGATACCATTTGTTTATAGTAATGTCGAATCCTTGCAGGCCGCATTGATCGCGCTCAATCCGCGCACCGGAGAGATTTTGGCAATGGTCGGTGGGGAAAGCTTTGTCAGTGGTAACCAGCTCAACCGTGCCGTACAGATGCGCCGACAAACTGGTTCTGCGATCAAACCCTTTATCTATGCCAAGGCTGTGCAGAACCGGCTGATCCATCCCGCGACGCTGGTTGACGACACGCCCTATGTTGCGGATTCCAGCAGTAAAACTTGGGCGCCAGAAAATATCGATGGCAAATTCGAAGGACCGATCCCCGTGCGGCAAGCCCTTGCCCGCTCACGCAATATCCCTGCCATCCGGATTGGGCGGCTCTTGGGCCGCAAGGCAGTGACAGAACTTTTCCTGGATTTTTTCTTCCGCGATCCAGAAGTTCTTGCCAACCGTTTCAGCTACGATGAAACCGTGGCAATCGGCACCGTTTCGCTTTCGCCATTAGAGCTTGCGCGGGCATTTGCCGTTTTTGCCAACGGGGGATTTTTACCGGATCCGCTGCTCATCACCCGTCTGGAAACCGCTGAAAAGTTGCTCGATCTCAGCAAGACACACCCTGACCAGTTTGGCCTGCCACTGGCCAAGGGGGATCGCCTGCTTTCCCCGGCGGAATCGCAGTTGATGGTTTCATTGTTGAAAAGTTCTGGTGCCAGTGCCGGCACCGGGGTAGCTGGGATCATCGGCAAAACCGGTACCTCTTCGCAGTCGCGCGATTTATGGTTTGTCGGTGGTGGCAAAGAAATGGTTGTTGTTACCTGGTTTGGCTATGACGACATGCGCATCGCAATCCCTGGCGCCACCGGTTCGGCGTTAGCGGCCCGTCTTGCCGGTGATTTTTTGCGTAAAGGCTTTGCACCGGTTCCTTTCCACATCGGGACTGGCTTGGTCAGGCTGCGCATTTGCCCACTTACGGGTCGGCTGGCCTCGGAAAATTGCCCGCATGCCCAAAACGAAATCTTCCTGCGGGACGCTGTGCCAGAAGGCGAATGCTTGCACGGCAATTCAGAGGAAAAAGACTTCGTCGCCGTGATGGGCGAATCGCAGTTTCGGTAACAGCTTAAAAACACCCGCTGGTGTTTATTAGAAAAGATTTTGTTCTAGTGATGGTGCGCGGCCAATTATCCCCTTAGTTGCTATAACTGAACTCTTGCGGAGTGCATTGGGGCTTAGTCCGTAGCTTTAGGGGATCCGAGGGCTCACCACCCAACGATGGAAGTATAAACCTCATAGGGTGAGCGTAACCAGCCAAGCAATGGTACAAAAAACACCGCAACACACAGGGCTAGAGTGCTATGTAAAA
>JANWWX010000135.1 GCA_025057195.1 Leptospiraceae bacterium
AACTATTACCAAGCACCCTCGCGGTGGGACCCAGTGGCGGGGTATTTGATAGAAAAACTCTTCTTCTGGCACTGGCGCGAAGGCGAGAAGCCCCCTTACTACGAAGATAAGCTGCGGCACTAACCAGCGGGAAGTCATGGTAATAAGGGAGCTTGCGAGGCTGTTTCACCAAGGAAAGCAAGACACGGCATGCCCACAGCAAATGCAAGGCGATGCAATGAACTTAGGTTTCCACCTCTGAAAAACCGAATAGCCAAAAATCGCGGAATTTTTTCACCATTTTTGGTAATGGCATTTAGGACCTTACATAAGATTCTGAGGTTTTTGAAGGCCAATGCCGCAGGGGCTTACTGCCACCCAATTTCTACTGCTTTTGCTGTTTCCGCAAGTTGAGCAGCCTCCGATACGAGCGGCCAAGGCTCAGGAAAAGCAGCGTGAGCACAACACCGACCCCCACACAGAACGCCATCAGCCCACCGAGTGGGAAATTCGCGCTGATGAATAGCACCTGCACCGGCACGCGGTGGTTATTGAGAAAAAAAAGCAATACCAAAAATACGCTCGCAATCGCGAGGATATTCAGGCGGTAGGTCACTGCAAAAGTCTTGGCCGTGTAAGAGGCTATATCTGCGTGGTGTTGGAGCTACCACACATGGGGCAATATTGGACATCGTCGAGTTCGTCGTCCTCATCCTCGAGATAGACCTCCCAGCGGTAGTCGCAATCTTCGCAGGCATAGCTGATGACGATCTCGCGCTCCCCGCCAAGGTCGTCCTCTTCTTCTTCCTCCTCTTCAAACTCTTCTTCGTCGTCGCCGGTTGCAGCCCAAAAAATGGGTTTGCGCAGCTCTTCTTGTGGGTCTTTGAACGCGGGCATGGATTCGCGTGCCCAAAAGGCCGTCGCACAGGTCAACTATTTTTGGCAGCAGCCACTTTTTTTAGTATAGTGTTATTGTTGGCAGGTTCTAAACAGAACCCAGCTGGATAAAAAACATGACACCACAAATGCCGGCACCACAGCGTCCGGAGCGGAAGACAACTATGAAAAACGTAGCACTCATTCTGCTGATCCTCATCATGGCCGCGCTCACCTATGAAATTTTCCAGGAGCAGCAGGGCAGGATGCAGGAGATCCATTATTCCCGTTTTCTCGACCTTTTAGAAAAGCAGGCGATAGTGACAACCGACCAAGCGCCGCTTGTGATCCAAGGCAACCAGATCACTGGGAAATTCAATAACGAAAAAAATGAGCAGGTCATGTTCAAAACCTATGTGCCGTACCCTGGTGACATCGAGCTGCTCGACAAGCTGCGCAAAAAAAACGTACGCTATTTCAAAGGGGCACCTGTAGAAGAGAGTTTCTTTTGGCGCACCATCATGCCGATCCTGCCGTGGTTGGCCATTCTCGGCTTTTTCTGGTTCGTCATGGCGCGCCAGGTGCAGGCAGGAAGCAGTCGCGCGCTGAGTTTTGGGAAATCTCGACCCAAAATTGGGCCGGACATGAAAAATCGGGTAACTTTTGCCGACGTGGCAGGCGTCGATGAGGCTAAAGAAGAACTAAAAGAGGTGGTGGATTTTCTTAAGGCGCCGCAGAAATTCCAGGCCATTGGTGCGCGCATCCCACGCGGTGTGCTTTTGGTAGGACCACCGGGCACTGGCAAGACGCTGTTGGCACGGGCAGTGGCTGGTGAGGCCGGGGTTCCCTTTTTCTCTATTTCCGGCTCAGACTTTGTGGAGATGTTTGTGGGTGTGGGCGCCAGCCGCGTGCGCGACCTTTTTGCGCAGGCCAAGCGCCAGGCTCCGTGCATTGTCTTCATTGATGAAATTGATGCTGTCGGCCGGCTGCGCGGTGCGGGTTTGGGCGGTGGCCACGACGAACGTGAACAGACGCTCAACCAGCTTCTGGTCGAAATGGACGGTTTTGAAGAAAACGAGGGAGTGATTGTTATTGCTGCGACCAACCGCGCTGACGTGCTGGATCCAGCGTTGCTGCGGCCAGGACGATTTGACCGCCAGGTAGTCGTCGATACGCCGGACCTCAAGGGCCGCGAGGCGATCCTCAAGATCCACAGCCGCAAGGTGCCCTTGGCAGAGGGGACATCACTCGAGAAGGTAGCGCGTGGCACACCTGGCTTCACCGGGGCGGATCTTGCCAACTTGATCAATGAGGCAGCGCTTTTGGCTGCCCGCAACGACCGCAAAAAAGTCACGGAAGAGGATTTGGATAACGCGCGCGACAAAGTGCTGATGGGACCGGAGCGCAAATCGTTTTATATCATCCCCGAGGAGAAAAAAATCATTGCATACCACGAGGCGGGGCACGCAGTGCTGGGAGAACTTTTAGAACATGGGGAAAAAGTGCATAAGGTGACAATCATCCCGCGGGGGCGTGCGCTCGGCATCACGCAGCACTTACCAGAGCAAGAAAAGCACATGCGCACGCGCAACTATTGGCTCGACCAGTTGGTGGTCTTGCTCGGCGGCCGCGTTGCCGAAGAGCTTGAGTTCGGCGATGTCACAACCGGTGCTGCCAACGATATCGAGCGTGCCACCCAAATTGCACGGCGCATGGTCACAGAATGGGGTATGTCGGAACGCGTAGGACCCATCCGCTTGAGCGGCCCGGATTTTAGCTCGCCGTTTTTGGGGCGTGACTATGCCCGCAAAGGCGACCACTCAGAAGAGTATGCCAAATTGGTCGATGCCGAGGTCAAACGCATCATCGATACCGCATTTGAGCGTGCCCGCCAACTGCTCAAGAAAAATCGAAAGAAACTCGACCTGGTGGCACAGGCGCTGCTCGAGCGGGAAACCATCACTGGTGACGAGCTGCGCGAAATCATGAGCGGGCGCAAGCTGAAACCCGTACCACCGCCATCCTCACCAGAGAAAGAAGAGAAAAAACCGGTTTCTCCCAGTCCGGAATTTGGGAGAGATCTTTTGGGCGGGGTTCAGCCTGCCTGATGGCAGAGCAGCGCCGTGGCCCTTCGCCTGGTCCCATCATCTACATATTCCTCGACGGCGTCGGTCTCGGCCAAAATAACCCAGAAATCAACCCGTTTGCGCGCTTTGCCAACCGCTTTTTTGGAGCACACGCTGGCAGGCAATTCACCATGCCGGGTTATGTCATCGCCACCGACGCACACATGGGAGTTCCAGGACTGCCGCAATCGGCCACGGGCCAGACTGCGCTGTTTACTGGCTATCCAGGGCCGCAGATCCTCGGCCGCCACGTCAATGGCTATCCCACCTTTACGCTACGCCCCTATTTTCGGGAAAAAAATATCCTGAAGCTTTTGAATTCCGCAGGCTTCAACGCCACCCTCATCAACTCCTATTCTACTGCATACTTGCGCCGGCTCGAGCACCCACGGGCAGAGCGCATGCTCTCGGCAACTTCGCTGATGCAAAAATACTCCGGCAAGCCATACTTCACCACCGAGGACTATCTCGCTGGGCGCAGCCTTTATATGGACATGACCAACTGGTTTTTGCGCCGCAACGGCATGGCGCTGCCCTTGGTGCGCCCGTATGAAAATGGTCGGCGGTTAGTCCGCCTGGCGCGGCATTATGATCTCGTCGTTTACGAGTACTTTTTCACTGACAAAGTAGGCCATGAGCAGTCTTGGGGAGCTGCGAAGCGCATCTTGCGGCACGTCGATGATTTCCTGGCTGGGGTGTGGGACGAATTATCCCCACAACATGAGACCGTGGTCATCAGCTCCGACCATGGCAACATGGAGGATCTTTCAACCGGCAACCACACAGATAACCCTGTCGGCACTTGGGTCTATGGCAGGCATGCACAGCTTTTCTGCGACAAGGTGCGCGACCTGACGGGCATTGCCAGGACTATCCTGGAGATTTTTGGTTTGCCGTTTGCCGCCGATTTCAAACCAGGCGTCGAAAAGGTTTCTGCGGAAAACTAACCAGTTGTCCACAAGGGGCGACCTTGAACATTGCGATTGTCGATGTAGGCTCAAACAACCTCAAGCTGGAAATTTTTGAAGTTACCCCTGACGGACACACACACCTACTTTTCAACGAGAAATTTCCGGCACGGCTCGGTGCCGATGTTTTCCTCACCCGCCGGTTGAAACCCGAAAATGTCGATATGGCGATCGAAGCGCTGCGCCAAATCCGCCGCATC
>JANWWX010000136.1 GCA_025057195.1 Leptospiraceae bacterium
GCGTGCGGAGTTTTTGCCGTGACGGTGGGTGCCGGCGCAGGTAGCGCAAATAGAATGCTAAGTTTGCCATGACAAAACTGTAGTGTTTATGGCAAAGACCCTCCGCCGGCACCGGGAGCGAGATACTGGTTTTGCGTTTTTTGTCCATAAGCCCCTCTATATATTAAATACCCAAAAATCGCAGAATTTTTTCAGTTTTTCTGAAAAATTTTTTGCCGGGCTGTGGACTCAAGGGCTTTTACATAGAACCAAGCTGTTGCCTCTCCAGTGGCTTTTTTTACCCATGCTGGCACTTCCTCATTTTAGGATTTGCTTTGCATTTTTGGCGGTGGCATTTTGTGCACCAAAAACTCGCCGGAGCCATGAGAAATTTTTTATACTTAAAAGGGCAGGTGCAACCGCCCGGCCCTGTTGAGCAGGGAGGGAGGAAAGTCCGGACACCACGGGAGACGGGGCCAGAGGAATCTGGACTCCCTACAAACGGGGAGATGAAAAGTGCCACAGAAACGATACCGCCCGGTAATTTGCTAAAATTGCCGTGGTAAGGGTGAAATGGTGCGGTAAGAGCGCACCGCGCGGCCGAGAGGTTCGCGGCAGGGTAAACTCCCCCGGGTGCAATTTCAAGCATCCCCTTACTCCGCAAAAGGCCTGTCCCGGGCTGGAGGATGGGGAGGGTAGAAAGCAAAGAGCGGCGGGGTATAACCCGGCGCCAAGATAGATGGTTGCTTGGGCGCTCTTGCCGGTGGGTGCCGACACAGAATCCGGCTTACACTGCCCGAAAATCCGGCGTTTTTTAGTTGCAGCAGCCTACACCAGCTTATTTTCAGCGCATGCAGCCGCAAAAAACCCTGGCACAGCTTTATACACTCCATTTGGCGTTGATGCTCATACCGGCTGTGGTGGCCACAATCGCCTATTTCAGTGTGAAAGACCGTGGTCGGGAAGAGCTGTTGCAGTGGCCGGTTTTTTCCTATGCTGCTGCGGGGTTGGCCCTCGTTGCAGTGCTCTTTTCGCAGGTTTTGCCGCGCTTCTGGCAGTCGAGGGATAAGCTCACCCTATTGCAGTATGCTCGGTTCAAGATCGCACAATGGGTGCTGATCGAAATGGCCGCACTTTTTTTGGCGGTGGTGCTATGGTTGACCGGACAGTTCAGCATGCTTTTGGTGATTGCTGTTTTGATCGCGCTCATGGCTTTCCTGCGCCCCAGCAGGGAGGAACTTAGTTATTACAAGGTAGAATAACCAGTGGAACTGCAAAACCTGACAGGTCTTTTAGGAATTGCGTTTGCGCTTTTTGCCTGCTTTTTGCTTTCGCAAAACCGCCGCCACATCGACTGGAAAACGGTGCTGTGGGGACTTGTCCTCCAGATAGCGCTGGCGGTGTTGGTTATCCGTGGTGCGGCGGTGGCAGGGCTTTTTTCATGGCTTGCACTACCGCACAGTGTTTTTCTCTTGTTCTTAATCATACAAATTGCAGCATATTGGCTCAGCCAGCGCTATTTCCCGCAGTGGGTAGCGAAGTTGCCGTTGCCATGGTTGCGGCGGATTTTTGCCGCTGAGGTGGTGCTCTACCTTTTGCGCTATAACGTCATCGGTGGGCTTTTTGCCGCACTCAAGGATGGTGCGGCCAAGGTTTTGGCCTATTCTGCTGAGGGCGCAAGCTTTGTCTTCGGCGTTTTGGGTTCACAGCAGAGGATGCAGGCGGCGTTTTCCTCGGCGCTGGGCGAAAAAACGGGTAGCATTGCGTTTATTTTTGCGTTCCAGGTTTTGCCAACGATCATTTTTGTTTCTGCGATTTTCTCTGTGCTTTACTATCTGGGCGTCATGCAGCCGATCATCCGCGCGATTGCCCGTTTCATCAGCCGTTTCCTGCGCGCCTCGGGGGCTGAGACGCTGGATGTGGCAGCCAATATTTTCATGGGGCAGACCGAAGCGCCGCTCACCATCCGGCCATACTTGGGGCGGCTCACCCGTTCAGAACTGTTCACGATCATGGTGTCTGGCATGGCGCACTGCAGTGCGGGCATTTTATTGGTCTATGTCGCGGTGGCCGGTGTCGAAGCACAGCACCTTCTGGCTTCGGTGGTGATGGCAACGCCCGGCTCCATCATGCTCGCCAAGATGGTGATTCCCGAAACCGAAACTCCGGAAACTGCGGCAGGCGCAAGCCTTGCCCCGGTAGTGGAAAACCGGCCGGCCAATGTGATCGATGCTGCCGCACGCGGGGCATCGGAAGGCATGCTCTTGGCGGCTAACGTGGCGGCGATGCTGATTGCGTTCGTCGCCTTGATTGCTCTCCTCAACGGTGGCTGGTCGGCGTTTCGCGACTGGGTAATTGCACAATCGAGCGGCGTGCTGCAACAATTGTTCACGGCGCTGCCCGCAAAGCTTGAGGCAGTGTTGGGCTGGCTTCTGGCGCCGGTAGCTTTTGCCAGTGGTGTGCCCTGGCAGGAGGCGGCCACTGTCGGCAACTTGCTTGGCACGCGCATTGTGCTCAACGAATTCGTTGGTTATATTGAGCTCGGCAAACTGCGCGACGTGCTTTCGCCCAAGGCATTTCTGATTTCGACGTACCTGCTTTGTGGTTTTGGCAATTTATCCTCGATCGCAATCCAGGCTGGCGGCATCGGTGCGCTCATTCCGGAAAGGCGGGGAGAACTGGCCGCCTTGGGATTTTTAGCAGTTTTGGTAGGCGTGCTATCTAACATTTTGGCTGCGTCCATCGCCGGGCTTTTGTTTTAGCCTAAGGGAAAAATAATGCAAAGACTGCTCATCGTTTCCAAACTATCGCTCGGCGATGTGATTTTACAAATCGGCATCGTGCAAGCGCTGAAAAAAACTCTGCCGCAGCTCGAAATCTTTTTTGCCTGCGACGAACGCAATGCGCCAGCACTGAAAAGCTTGGGCGAAATCCGTGAGGTGATTGCCCTTAAGCTCAATGCCCGTGGGCGCAGTGAAAGCTTCCGCGCATTCCTGCGCCGGATCCGCAGCCTTGACTGCGATGCGCTGCTCATCTTTGGCCGGGATAGCGAGGCAGTGCTTGCAGGCTATCTTGCCCGCATCCCAGTGCGTGCGGGCATCCGCAACCAGCGTTATGGTTTCCTTTTGACCCGTGCGCTGCGTGAACATGACAGCGAACTCAACTCGTTTGAATTTTATCATAAGCTTGCTGCGCAGATTGTGCCTGAGCTGCCGTTAACATATCCCACAATCAGCGTGGACAAAAAAACGGCACAAAAACTCCGGCAGAGCCTTGCCCGGCAAAAGCTGCCACGCCGCTTCATCCTTTGGCATATTGGTGCAAGCCTTGAGGAAAAACGCTATCCCGTTTTCCAGATCATTGAGACGCTACGGCTTTTCCGTAAAAACCGGATTGGCCTGCCGGTGCTTTTTGCTGGCGGACCAGGGGACGATGCTTTTATGGCAGAACTCGAAAATGCCGTCAAGGAAAGCGGATTGCGTTTTCCCAAAATCTTTTTTGCGGATAAAATTCCTTTTAATGAGACAGCGGCACTCATCACGCTGGCACAGTTGGTAGTGGCCAACGATGCTGCACCGCGCCACATCGCTGCCGCGCTGCGCAAAAAGTGCCTGACGCTGATGCCGCGCCATCGCCGCCACTGGCAGGTCTATGGCGAAAAGGAAAAAGCCTATTTTCTTTTTTCTGATGCTCCGCCCGATTCGCGCGCAGTGGATACCATTGAACCCGCAGAAGTCGCTGGCACAATCCGTAAGCTTTTATGAACTACTCTGCGCTTTTGGAAAAATTGTTGGCACAGCAACAGTTGCAGGATGAGGAAATTAGCTGGCTCATCCGCGCGACGATGCAGGCCGAGCTTACTCCGGCACAGGTGGCCGCGTGGCTGGTGGCGCTACGGGCCAAAGGAGAATCTCCTGCCGAAATCGCCGGTTGTGCCCGCGTGCTGCGTGAAATGGCCACCCCTATCCCGCAAAAAGGACTACCACCGCTTTTTATGGATACCTGTGGCACTGGCGGTGATCGTTCGCACCTTTTGAATATTTCCACGTTAGTCGGGCTCACCCTGGCGGCGCTGGGGATTCCGGTGGCTAAGCATGGCAACCGTGCTGTGTCCTCGGCTTGTGGCTCTGCTGACATACTGGAGGCGCTGGGTTA
>JANWWX010000137.1 GCA_025057195.1 Leptospiraceae bacterium
CACTTGGTCATTTCCATGGCTGTGATATCGTGGCCGTCTTTTTGGTAACCACGCGCCATCGCGAAGAGCAAGTCAGCCTCTTGGAAACTAGGCTTCTCTAAAAGCGGCAAGTAGCGCTCGGGGATGTTTCCGACCAGCAACGACATGTCGAGCACATGGTCATAAAACGAAAAATCGTTAGACGGGATCAGGTCGATCCCCACGGATTGCTGCAGTTGCCAGTTGTGCCTGCGCAATGAGCTTCCGACTACTAGCAGATCCTCATGGCCGCATTTGCCAGACCAGTAGTCTTCAAGGACTTTTTTGAGTTCGCGCTTAACCCCAATGCGGGGATAGCCTAAGTTATTGGTTTTCATTCCACGACCCCCTTGCGGGGCGTGTGCAGAGCCCCGCGAAATTTTTTCCGGGCCCTGCGAATTCACTTCGCTGCGAAAGACCGGCTACGGGCGCATCTTTCGCGGGAAGATCCGGCTTGTCCTTGCTGGCTGCAAGAACTCACGGTTGCACCGTCAGCTGGGGATTTGCACCCCATTCCTCCCGGAATATGTGGTGGAATGTTAATAAACCGTCTCGTGCGGTCAATATTTTCTCAGGTTACTTGTGCTTGTTGCCACCCGAGCATTGGTTGTTGAAAAATGCAAAAGTCACCAAGCACACCAATCCTATGGCTATGTTGTAATCCAGCGGCAAAACCCCGTTGTCTAGCGCTTCGCGTTGCCTGCTGTGGTGACGGAGGGAGGTTTTGAGGAGGAAAACCGTAAAAATTCGGTGTAAATATACCCCTCAGCGCCCCACATCTTGACTTTCATGTCGTAATTACTGAAAAACATTCCCCGGTCTTCAGCTTCCAGATGTTCCGCCCCGGGAACGATCCCCTCTTCAGCCAAGCATAGCATCACGAATATAAGATGCGACACCGACCAGCGCAATGAAAACGCGAGAGTGTGTAGCGAACCGTAGGTTTCCATGTCCCAATAGACCTGCACAATAAAGATGCCCTCGCTGCCATCGTTGTGCGTGCGGAGTTTTTGCCGTGACGGCGTGTGCCGGCGCAGGTAGCGCAGATAAAATGCTAAGTTTGCCATGACAAAAGCATAATGTTTATGGCAGAGATTTTCCGCCGGCACCGGTAGAGAGATGCTGGTTTTGCGTTTTTCGTCCATAAGTCCCTCTATATATATTATATACCACAAAATCGTAGAATTTTTTCAGCTTTTTGGAAAATTTTTTGCCGGGCTGTGGCTTCAAGGGCTCTTCCATAGAACTCAGTGTGTTGTGCGGCTTGTGTTTTTGATACCTTTGCTTGGGTGGTTACCTGGTCCACTCTTAAGACAAAAAACTTTGCCGGGTCTCTGGAATTTAGTTAATGTCTTTGTGTGGTGCACCAAAAATGGCACAAAACCGTAGCAGAGACCCCACGTGCGCAGGAGGTGAGGGTTAACTCAGAAGGATGGACAGTATAGAAACCATTGAACTATCCCGCCTCGATACCAACCTGATTGGAGAACCATTCCCATACTTCCAGCCAATCATTTCCGTTGAAGACAAACATATTGTGGGTTACGAGGTGCTTGCCCGTGGCCATGACATCGAGGGCAATGTCACTTCGCTGGGACATCTATTTGGTAGGTATGCAGATAGTGCGGTGGCACTGGAATTGGATTTGGCGGTTCGTGAAAAAGCCTTTCGCCTGTACGTGGATTCACCAGCGGCATTGGGCAAAAAAATTTTCATCAATGTGCTGCCGCGCTGGCTTGGCCACGCGTCTTATACACAGGCCAGCGATTTTGTCGCACCGCTCCTCAAGCAAGTGGATCGGCATGGCATTGCACCTGAAAATATCGTGGTCGAAATCACCGAGGGTGAGTACCTGGAGCAGCCAGATGCCATGGCGCAAGCGATCCAGGAGCTCAAAAACCAGGGGTTCGCTATAGCCATTGACGATTTTGGTGCAGGGTATTCCAACATCAACCGCATCGGCCAAATCCGGCCCAAATACATCAAACTCGATTTGCACCTGATCCGCAAGGGTTTTTCTGACCTTGTCTATAAAGAAATCCTCAATTCGATGGCATTTTTGTCGGAGAAACTGGGTGCAATCCTTTTGGTCGAGGGCATCGAATACGAAGAAGAGATCTATGGTGCCCTCGACATCGGTGCCCGCTACTTGCAAGGGTATTTTTTTGGTTTTCCCGAACCGGTTTTTTCGGAACGTAAAGAGCTGCAAAAACTGCTCAACGAGTACATGCGTGACTTCACGTTGCGCAAGTTGAGCAACATGCAGAGCCTGATGTATTTCAAATCGATCACGTCAGAATATTTTGACCTGCACCTGCGCGAATACTTTGTTCCTGAGGAGCGCGACGGGGATGTGCAAATTCGGCCAATCGAGCCGCACAATTTTCCGGCATTCCTGCGTGACCACCTAAGGCTTGTCTATGTGATTAACGCGCGTGGCATCCAAGTTAGTCCCAACTATCGGCTCCTTAAAAACGAAGACGGTTATTTTTGGCATGTTGAAGAAAATTTTCGCGGCAAGGATTGGTCGTGGCGACCGTATTTTTTAGAGTTCATGGCCAAACGGGAATCTGAGGGCACCAACCGGAATTATTCTGAAGTTTATCGCGACATCCGCTCAAGTGAGCCAATCGTCACCTTGGTGCACTCGTATTCTGACGACTGCCTGCTTTGCCTGGATTTTTCTGTGGCGCACATCCACAACCCGCTGTGGCACCGCCGTAGCTAATCGACAAAAAATTCCGAGCGGCGCTTGAGCAGGCGCTGCGCTTTTTTCTTGGCCAGTGCGTTAGCCAGTTTTTGCGCAGGATGGATATCTGGTGGTGCAGACAATACCTGGCGCAGATTTTCCTCAAAGCAGTTCTGGTTTTGGGTAAAAATACAATAGGTGCGCGCATAAAAATACCGGGTGATGAGCATTTTGCCTTCTGTCAGTTTTAGGTTCTGCTCGAAAGCTGCTTTGGCGCGCTCGGGATTGCCGCCCATCAACTCGCTGCGGGCACCGAAGTAAATGCCTTCAAAAAGCCAGGCGCCGCCGAAATAAAACCCCTCATCCCAATTTTTGACCTGCGCCATCAGGATTTCGATTTTTGGTAACTCCGACAGTGCCTCGACATTTTCGCGGTCAAGGTTGATGGCAGCCCCCCAGGCAAATGCATACCAAAATACCGCTGCGACGTCGTCTCGGCTGAGCCGTGCCAAGCTCTTTTGCAATTCCACTTCGGAAGTTTTTGTTGGATCTACTTCCAGCCGGGGGAGTAGGGCACGGGCGGCAAAATCTCGGGCACGCAGATAAAGCGCAATGGCACGGCGGCGTTGGTGTTCTTTTTCTGCCTCTCGGCGCTGCGCTTCTGCCTCCTCCATTTTGTCCTCAATAAAAGAAAGTGTGAAGACCGAATAGACCTCCGCCAAAAGTAAGTTGAGCTGCGCGTTTTCGGGATCATGCACCTGCATTGCCTCCAGCAGTTTGAGATTCGCAGCAATGGCAGTTTCGGCCAATTCGAGGTCCGTTTCTGTTTCAAAAACCTTCCTGCTTTCGCTGAAAAATCCAGCAGCCTGCCGAACCGCCATTTTTTTGATCGAACAGGCTGTGCTAGTGAGAAGAAGTAGGCCGCACAAAACGGCCCGCAGCATCAGTACACCTCTTCGACGACGCGGTGCTCGATCGACTGGTAAAAATTTTCGCCCAAACCCTTTTTTTGCGCCAAAGTGTTGATGGCAGTGGCCACCGAATTTTCCATTCCCTTGAGCCCACAAAGGTAAATGATACAACGCTCATCAGAAATGAGTGGCCATAGCTCCTCAGCATGGTCGGTGATCAAATCGCCAACATAGTACCGCCCGCCAGCGGCATTTTTCATCTCCCGACTGAGCGCCTGTAAATAGTGGAAATTGGGTTTTTGGTAGGCCATGAACTCGTCGTGGTAAAGGAGCTCTGGGCGGGTTTTTACCCCAAAAAGGAGATAGACTGGCGCACTAAAGCCAGGGGTATGTTGGAACAGGCGCTGCAAGAAGCCCCGGAAAGGTGCAATGCCAGTGCCGGTGGCAATAAAAATATAGGGCCGGTGGATCTC
>JANWWX010000138.1 GCA_025057195.1 Leptospiraceae bacterium
GCCAGCCACGGTGGGAGTACCACCGCTGCCGGTGAAAAATTTACCAGAAAAGCCAGAAATCATTGTCGTGGCCGTGATCGATCAAGGTGGCAGAAACCTGCTCGAAACGCACCGCTCCGCCGCCCCGCGCATCCATGCGTTGATGCAGAAATCGGCCAACTATACCAATGCCGAAGTTGGCCATTTGGATGCGCATACAGCGGTTGGGCATATGGCGATCGGCACCGGTGCCTTCCCAGAAAAAAGCGCGGTCATTGGCAACACCTTCTTTCGGGTAGAGCGTGCGGGCGGCAAAGAGGTATTGCACAAATACGAAATTTATGCCGGGAAGGACGAAAGCCGGATTAATCCGGAGGAACTCAAGGCCGAAACGCTAGCCGATTTGCTCAACACACTGAATAAAGGGAAATCCGTGATCGTTTCTCAGTCGTACGCTTTGCGCGCAGCTGTCGGCATGGCAGGGCATGGTGCCCAAATTGTTCCCCAGGACATCGCAGCGCCAGTGCGGGCCAGCAATTTTGTCTATTGGCTCGATGCCACACGCTCACGCTGGATCACCGACAGCCGCTATTACAGTTTACCCCGAGCTGCGGCGATGAGCGAACCACTACTGCAATTCACCAAATACTACCCGCAAGGCTATTGGGGATACCAAATCCGTAACACTAAAGAGGCGTTGGAGAACTGGGGTGTCATGATGGCCACGCCGGCGGAAACGCAGCTGGAAGGTGAACTCGTGCGCGCGGTGGTGCAGCAGGAGATCATCGGCAAAAACCGGCACAAAGATGGCGCCACCGATTTGGTCTATGTCTCGTTCAAATCAGCGGATGCGGTTGGCCACCAATTTGGTTACCATTCGCTCGAAGCGCGCGAGACGCTTGCGGCCATTGATGCCGAGATCGGGAAACTAGAAGATTTTCTCAAAAGCCATTATGGTGATAGTTTTGTGCTAGTTTTGACTGCAGACCATGGCTGTGCTCCGCTGACGGAGATCACTGGTGGCCCCCGCCTCACGGTGGAGGAATTGATCCAAGAAATCGATGCACTCCTACCCAAAGAAGTGGCAGAAAAAAATTCCCTCGTCCAGTTTATGACCGTCGGCCAGATCGCACTCAACCACAAGCTCATGGCCGAACACGGCATCACCATAGAACAAGTGCGCGCGCGCATCCTGGCAATCCGGCCTGGTGGGAGGCGTTTTTTCCGCGACGTGCTGACCCGCCGCGATCTTGGTCTCGATGGCTGAAGCCACACCTAATAGCCAGAAGTACTTCATAGGGTTGCTCTATACTGTCCTTGGGGCTGCGGGCTTTTCACTCAAGGCCATCTTTGCCAAGCTCTGCTATCAGGATGGCATCTCTGGCTTTGCCACGCTCACGCTGCGCATGCTCTTTTCCCTGCCATTTTATCTTGCGGTTTTTTGCTGGTATTACGCCAAAGAGCCACCCCCGCTGCAGCAGAATTTCCGCCGCCAGATTCTGCCCGTCAGCGCCACTGGCCTTTTGGGCTATTATTTCGCGAGTTGGTTTGACTTTGTTGGGCTGGAATATGTCTCAGCCAGCTTTGAGCGCCTGCTGCTTTTTATCTATCCCACGCTGGTATTCATCATTTCTTTTGTATGGCTCAAGGTACGCGCCGGGCGACGGGAGCTGGCGGCGCTGGCCATCACCTATGCCGGCATTGGGCTTTCTTACTACGAAGAGAGGAATTTTGCTGGCAATGCGGCCAACATTGGTGCGGTCTATATCCTCCTTGCTGCAGTGACCTATGCCATCTATTTGGTGGCAACCGAGCGCTTGGCACACCGCTATTCACCGCTTCTTTTCACCAGCTTTGCCATCTTAGTCTCTTCACTTGCGATCATCGCACACGGCGTGCTTGCGGGAGAAAAGCTCCTCGGCCATCCACCCCGCGTCTATTGGCTCATCTTGGCAATGGCGATTTTTAGCACGGTGCTACCTTCGCTCTTTGTCGCACTCGGCATTGCGCTCATTGGCTCGAACCGGGCTGCGGTTATCGGCACCCTCGGGCCAGTCCTCACCATCTGGTTGGCACACCGCATCCTTGGCGATGCCATCACCCCGGCGCAGCTTGCCGGAACTGCCTGTGTGCTTTTGGGTGTGACACTCCTGGCAATCCAGCATAGGCGCAAAACGGCACATGGTTGATCTGGTCGCGCAGGCACTTGCCGGAGAAAAATTCGCCATCGCCAAGCTGATCAGCTGCTTCGAGTCTGCCCACCCCGACGCACAAAAAGACTGCATCGCCATAGAAAAACAGCTCATTGCCCAAAATCCAGAGAAGGCATTGTTGGTGGGGCTCACCGGCGCGCCGGGGGCGGGCAAATCCACACTCATCCAGCACTTGGTCAATAGCATCTTGGCTATGCGCCCGCAGTGGCGGATTGCGATCGTCGCCGTCGATCCCTCAAGCCCGGTATCCGGAGGATCGCTATTGGGAGACCGCACGCGCGTACAGTTTGAACAGCACGAGCAAGTGTATTTCCGGTCGCAGGCGTCGGATCTGGAACTGGGTGGCATCGGCCGCAATACGTATCGCGTC
Organism: Leptospiraceae bacterium; assembly: GCA_025057195.1. Taxonomy (GTDB): domain Bacteria; phylum Spirochaetota; class Leptospiria; order Turneriellales; family Turneriellaceae; genus JANWWX01. Next base: position 2,563 of record JANWWX010000138.1, read on the forward strand.
TGCCGGCTTTTGCGCAAAATTTTTAATTTGGTTTTGGTCGAATCGGTGGGTGTCGGCCAGAGTGAAATCGAAATCGCACACCTGGCTGACACCACGCTTTTGGCGCTGCAGCCTTTCAGTGGCGATGAGATCCAATTCATGAAATCTGGCATCATGGAAGTGCCGCAGGCATTTGTCATCACCAAGTGCGATGCCGAAGACTTGGCGAAACGCAGCTTACACCAACTGCAGGCAAGCCTCGGCTTCCTGCAACGCATTGATAGTAAAAACCTGCCACCGATTTTCCAGACCAGTTCATGGCGGCGCACTGGTTTTTCGGAACTTGCGCAGTTCGTGTTGAGTGCACAACCGTTGGATCCTGCTGCAGAACTGGAGCGAGAAAACTATTTTCTGCGCAAAGAAATCCGGTATTATTTTGGCGAGTACGGCTTGCGCCGGCTCGAAGGACGCATTGTGGAAACTGTTGGCAAAAACTTTGAGGAGCGCCGGCAACTGCTCCTCGGTGAGCTGCGCGCGCTTTTAGAGGCATGAGCGCACCACTGCTTTCGTTTTCCGCTTTGGTGCGCTGGTTCGGCAAATTGCAGGCTGTCAGCAACGCAAGTGGCATGCTCTATCCCGGAGAAATGGTGGCCCTCACCGGTAAAAACGGTGCTGGTAAATCGACACTGCTTTTACTGTTAGCTGGTATCTTGCGTGCCCATCGAGGCAGCATCGTGCGTAACGGTTCGCTGCATTTCGTCGCACACCAGGCGATGGCGTATCTGGATCTCAGTGTGATGGAGAATCTCCGGCTTGCCGCCTTGCTGGCAGATAGAAAACGCAGCGAGCTCGCCGCATTGCTCACCCGCTGGGGCATCCTGCACAGGAAGGATCGGCCGCTGCGTGCGCTCTCGCGCGGTGAGCTGCAGCGCTTTTTGCTCGCGCGGGCAGAGCTTGCCACAGCCGATGTGCTTCTGCTTGATGAGCCATTCACTGGCCTCGATGCTGCTGGCGAGGCAGTGCTCTGGGATTTTTTGGAGTCACGCAAAAAGCAGGGTGCAGCGGTACTGGTCTGCGAACATAGCCCACAAAGGGCGAAAAACGCTGATCGCATCTGGAGAATGGAAGCAGGAAGGCTTAGGTCATGAAACGCCCACTGCGGCTTTTTTTTGCCCTTCTACGCAATGAACTCCGGCTTTACCAAATACGGCTGGGGCTTGCGATTGCGGCTATTTTTGCCATCACACTGCTTGCCGCCTTCCGCTTCGCCTTACCCAAAGATCCTGCCCTTTCGGCAGTTACCCTCTTTGTCCCCATGGTGCAGCTTTTGGCCAATTTGGAGTTGGTGCTGGTCGCCATTGCATGGGAAAGTGAGGCTTTTGCCTATCGATATTATCTCGCCTCTGGCATGGGGCTTGAGCTGCTCTTTTGGAGCAAAACCGCCGCAGCATTTGCCACCGGAATCCCCCTGTGGCTGGTCATTGTCCTGAC
>JANWWX010000139.1 GCA_025057195.1 Leptospiraceae bacterium
ATTAAATACCAGAAAATTGCGGATTTTTTTCACTTTTTTTGAAAAATTTTATATCCAACCCTTGCTTGGGTGGTTACCGACTGTCGTCGGTGGGGAAAATCTTTACGCCACCACTAAGCCACCGGTTGCGGCGTTGTGGCTGTGGCTTCGAAAAAGAAGAAACCGCAAAAAGTAAAAGCAAAAAAGCCAGAGCTTCCGGAGATAATTCCGGAGACTGAACTGCACGAATCGGAGCCACTGCTTGACAAGTCGCTCAGCAAAAATCCCTATACGGAATCGAGCATCCAATGGTATCTTGAAGAGATCAACAAGATTCCCCTTTTGACCCGTGAAGAAGAAGATCGTCTGGCCCGAGCTGCCATCGCCGGTGATCAAAAGGCCAAAGAGCGGTTGATCACCGCCAATTTGCGTTTCGTCGTCCAAGTAGCAAAAAAATACCAAAAATATGGCATCAGCCTACTGGACCTCATCAATGAGGGCAACCTTGGTCTAATCCGCGCCGCTGAGCGCTTTGATCCAGACATGGGTTACCACTTTATCAGCTACGCCGTGTGGTGGATACGGCAAGCAATTATTCTCGCCATCAACCAAAAGGCGTCTATGATACGGCTGCCGATGAACCGGACTATCGATTTGGCCCGCATTGAGGCCATCCAAAAAGAGTTAGAAAACGAACTTGGCGAGGAGCCGACGCTGGCGCAGATTGCAGACCGCTTGGAAATGCCGGAGGCGGAAGTAAGGTGGCTCAAACAGATCTCTTCGGACTATGTATCACTCGATGCGCCGATTAGCAGCGACTCCGAGAATGCGCAGATAGCACAAGTGCGCGATGAAAAGGCAGTTTCTCCCGAAAACCAAGTGATGCAGAGCGCACTGAAAGAAGCATTACAAGAGATTTTGAATGAACTCACGCCGGGTGAGCGGGAGATCATCGAGCACCGCTATGGGCTCAACGGCAAAACTCCATTGTCGCTGACGCAGGCTGGAAAAAAGTTCAAACTTTCGAAAGAGCGAGTACGTCAGATCGAAAAACTGACTTTGCTCAAATTGCAGCAGTATGGTAAAAAACGCAACTTGGACGCCTTTTTGAAAAACGACGACTGATATGGCGGAGAAAAAAAGCAAAACTTTGGTGATTGTCGAATCACCGGCGAAGACGAAATCACTCGCCAAGTTTCTCGGTAGCAAATACCAAGTGGCCTCATCCAAAGGCCATTTGATTGATTTGCCCCGCTCCAGCTTGGGCGTGGATATTGCCAATAACTTTGAGCCGGTCTATATCACTATCCGCGGCAAAGGGAAGACTTTAGGCGAACTACGCAAAGCGGCAAAAAATGCGAGTGAGATACTCCTGGCCACTGACCCCGACCGCGAAGGCGAGGCCATAAGTTGGCATTTGAGCCGCGTGCTTTCAGAGGTCAACCCCAATATCCGGCGCATCGAGTTCCACGAGATCACCAAAGATGCTGTGTTGCATGCGATTGCCAATCCGCGCAGCATCGACATGCGCCGGGTTGATTCACAACAGGCACGGCGTATTCTGGACCGGCTGGTGGGATATGAGATTTCGCCGTTATTACAAAAAAAGTTTGGCTCGCGCCGTTTCTCCGCAGGACGCGTGCAGTCGGCAGCATTGCGCATCTTGTGCGATCGCGAACGGGAGATCGAAAATTTTGTAGCAGAGGAATATTGGGAATTTGATGGCTTTTTCGCAACAGACCCAAGCATCACTCCTGACACCGCCACCCCCTTCCGGTTGGTGCAAATCGCAGGGCAAAAACCCCAAGTGAAAAACCAAGCGGAGGCCGAAGCTCTGGAAAGGGAAATCCGTGAGGCGTTTTACCACCTTGCCCTGCGCAAAACCAGCGAACGCCGGATCAACCCACCAGCACCTTACACGACAAGCAAATTGCAACAGGATGCCTCGACGCGGCTTGGCTTTCGGGCACAAAAGACGATGGCGATTGCCCAAAGCCTTTATGAGGGAATTGAATTGGGCCGAGAAGGAGCGGTTGGCTTGATCACCTACATGCGTACTGATTCGACCCGTATTTCAGAAACGGGGTTAAACCAGGCGCGTGCCTTTATCGCTGACAACTATCCCCCCGAATTTTTGCCGGACAAGCCAAACCTTTACAGCAAAAAACAGGAAAACGTGCAAGACGCACACGAGGCAATCCGCCCCACCGATGTCCGCCGAACTCCAGAGAGCATAGAGCCATATTTGGATCGCGACCAGTTTCGGCTCTATTCTTTGATCTGGAAACGCTTTGTTGCTTCACAGATGACTCCCGGCATCGACGAACTCGCCACGTTGGAGATCACAGACCAAAATAAAAAATTTTTATTTCGTTTCTCAAGCTCGCGTGTCCTATTCGCGGGTTTTCGCACCCTTTATCCTGTTGGTGATGGAAAAACGCAACATGTCCCCAGTTTTCAAGAGGGAGAACCACTGAAGCTAATCCGGCTTGAAAAACAACAAAAGTTTACGCAGCCACCACCACGCTACAGCGAGGCCGCTCTGATCAAAGCCATGGAAGAATCCGGGATCGGCCGTCCCGCAACCTATGTTCCGACCATAGCCACGCTCGACAAAAGGGCATACATTGAGCGTAAGGGCCGCCAATTGATTCCCACTAAACTTGGGCGCGTGGTCAACGATATACTGACTGCCTACTTTCCGGATATTGTCGATCTGAAGTTTACGGCTGGCATGGAGGAAAAGCTGGACCGCATTGCGCAAGGAGAACATGACTGGCGCAACATGTTGGCAGAGTTTTATCCTCCCTTCCACGCCACGGTGGTCTCTGCCGAGCAAGAGATTGGTGATCAGACCCATTTGGTGCGCGAGCTCCTGGATCGTGACTGCCCACAGTGTGGCCACAAGCTCATGCGAAAACTGGGCAAGAATGGCTATTTTATTGGTTGCAGCAATTTTGCCGGTGGCTGTCGCTATAGCGAAAGTATTCCTTTGGGCAACTGCCCGCTATGCGGTGGCAACGTGGTGAAAAAGAAAGGGAAAAAAGGCCGTGCGTTCTATGGCTGCGCAAATTATGCCACTACCGGTTGCAATTTCACCATGTTGGACACTCCGGCCAGCCGCAATTGTCCTAAATGCCATTCGATCATGGGCCAGAAAGTGCGCAAAAGCGGCATCCTCCTCACCTGCCAAAATCCACAGTGCCGTTTTACCATGGAGGAAAGCGCAGACGAAAACGAAGCGGTTGCCAGCTAACGCGAAACTAAGAACCGGCGCAGGGCTTGGTAATAAGAAAGCCTCAGTTTTTCCGGGCGCGCTCCACTGAAGGATAGGATGTACGAGGAAAGGGTGTGCACCGTAAGTGAGAGCTTTTCGCGATAGCCTGTTGGTGGCGGGTGGCGCCGGAACGCCCTCTCGACAAAATGCGCCAGATCACCACCATAACGCCGCGTGTAACGGTTAGCTATGGCTGGCGGTGAAGAATAGACCAAAGAAAAAAGCAGTGAAAAAAATTCCGGATATTCTTTCTGAAACCACGAAATAGCCTGAAACATTGCCCGGATCTCCTCTGCCAAAGACTCCTGATGCGCAATCCGACGCCGGATTTGGCGCACCATGTAGAGGTGTGTGGCGCGGAGGGCAGTCCAATAGAGCTTTTCTTTATTACCAAAATGGTGGTAGATGCTTGGTTGCTCAAGCCCTGCCTCATAGCTGATTTCGCGCAGCGAGGTACCATAATAACCCTTGCGGGAAAAGGCCACCGCAGCCCCAATCAAGATGCGCTCTCGAGAATCACGCCAGCGGTATTTTTTCCAGGCAGGCTTATGGTTTGTGGCATTCACTGGCGTGGATGCCCCACAAGATGCAGCAGCGGCGCAAAATGGTTTTTATCTCAACCGCGTTTTGCCTGACACGAGGCAGCAAGCAGCGGCTTCTCGCTGAGTAGTTGGCGCAGCTCGGCTCGGAGCGCACTCTGGGCACGACGAAGTTTTTTTGAGTGTCTCAT
>JANWWX010000013.1 GCA_025057195.1 Leptospiraceae bacterium
TTGGGCACGTTTTAACGGGGCTTCGGCAACATAGCGCTTTGTATGTGTGGATTTTTTCTCCGTGCGATATTTTTTCGAAATTTTTCGCCGCTTCAAAATCGCACAAATGGTCGAATGCGAGAGCTTGTAGCCATGCTCGCGCCAAAGCCGACCAGCCACAATCCTGTCTGAGTTGCCAAACTCTTGTGCGATTTTTACCACCAAATCTTCGATGTGCTCAGGGGTTTTGTTCGGTGAATTGTTTGGCCGGCGGCTTTTGGATTTTAGCGCTGTTACATCAAAATTTGCAGCTTTGAGTTTTCGCAGCCAGTCATAAAGCGTCTTGCGACTGATACCATAGGAGATGGCTGTTTTTTTGAAATTTTTGGCGCGCATCGCAGCAAGCAGTATTTCGCCTCTGCGACGAATTTCTGGGTCGCGAGTGTAACACAAATTTTGGTGTAGACGGGTGATGTATTCTTGATAGTCTTTCATCTGGGGCTCCTTTTGGTTGTTTTTTTGCAAAGCCAGATTTCAGGCACCTATTTAAAAACACTTCAAAAACACTGTAACATATGTCTTCGGGGTGTAGACCGGTGCGTGTTGGAATTCCCTTGACGTGCTGTTATTGGTCAGGAGTGCGGCACGCCGGCCAAAACTCCCGTGCGCTCAGCCGGGCGCGGGCATAGCCCAGGGATATAAATGGAAGTCCTAACAAAGCAAGGAGAACCATGGCTACAATCTCAATGAAAAGCCTGCTCGAAGCAGGTGTGCATTTTGGGCACCAGACACGGCGCTGGAACCCCAAAATGAAAAAATACATCTACACTGCGCGCAACGGTATCCACATCATCAACTTGCAAAAAACCATCGTCTTGGCCAAAGAGGCGTACGAGGCGATGCGTGAGTTGGCGTCGCGTGGGGGTAGGGTGCTTTTTGTCGGCACCAAAAAACAGGCTCAGGCGGAAATCGAAAAAGCGGCCAAGCGCTGCGGCCAGTTTTATATCAACAACCGTTGGCTAGGTGGCCTTTTGACTAACTTTACCACGGTGCGCCAATCCATCCAGCGCTTGCGTCGCCTCGAAGAGGCGTTTGAAAATAACACAGTACACGAATTAGTAAAAACTAAAAAAGAAATATTACTGCTCCAGCGTGAAATACAGCGCCTGCGCAAGAACCTCATTGGCATCCATGACATGACCGAATTGCCCGATGCACTTTTTGTCGTGGATCCTGCTCGCGAGATCATTGCAGTCAAAGAAGCCAACCGGCTGGGAATACCGGTTTTTGCAATGGTGGACACCAACTGCGATCCCGACCTGATCCAATACCCAATACCGGCTAACGACGATGCCATACGGGCGATTTCCCTCTTTTTGGAAATTATGGCAAATGCTATCGAAGAGGGTAAAGAGGGAGGAGAATTCGTGCAAGTGCAAATTGACGAAGCAGAGAGCATGGACGAACAGCAGCTGCGTAGCTCCATGGAGAAGCTCGATGACCTCGAAGAGCTGGAGTCCAAATACGAAGAGGAGCGAGACTAAATGGCAGTAGATCAGGAAAAAATCAAGACGCTGCGGGAGATGACCTCGGCAGGTATTCTTGATTGCAAGAGGGTGCTCGAGGAGACCAACGGAGACCTGGAGAAGGCAGCGACACTGCTGAGGGAGCGAGGCATTGTCAAAGCGGTCAAGAAAATGGACCGGGAAGCCAGCGAAGGGGCGATTGTCGCCTATGTACACCATAACGGCAAGATCGGCGTGTTGGTCCAGCTCAACTGCGAAACGGACTTTGTTGCGCGCAACGAGAAATTTCTGGAGCTGGGCCGCAGTATTGCAATGCATATTGCTGCCGCAGCGCCGCAGTATGTCAAGCCGGATGAGGTACCCGCTGAAGTGGTGGAAAAAGAAAAAGAAGTACAGCGTGCCGCGCTCCTGGGTGAAGGCAAGCCCGCAGACAAAATCGACAAGATTCTCGAAGGAAAAATCAAAAAATTTATTTCCGATATTTGTTTGCTCGAACAGCCATTTGTCAAAGAGCCCGATAAAACGGTGGGCGATATCATCAAGTTGGCGATTGCACAGCTGGGCGAAAATATCGCGGTCAGCCGGTTCGTGCGTTTTGCCCTGAAGTAGCCATGCAGTCTCCGCCCGCCGCACCTGCCCCCATTACCGAGGGTAGGGTTTTCCGGCGGGTCGTGCTGAAACTTTCGGGTGAAATTTTAGCCGGAGAAGACAAGCACGGGATCAACGGGGCGGTTATCCGCGCCCTTGCTGAGGAAATCCGTGACATCCACCGCGAGGGCACCGAAATAGCCATTGTCATCGGTGGAGGCAATATTTTTCGTGGGGTCAAGGCGGTCTCCGCAGGCATGGACCGCGCAGTCGGTGATTACATGGGAATGATGGCTACGGTCATCAATGGTTTGGCCTTACAGGACTTTTTGGAAAAAGAGGGCCTGGTCACGCGGTTACAGACCGCGATAGAAATCAAGTCAGTGGCAGAGCCTTTTATCCGGCGCAAGGCGATCCGGCATTTGGAGAAGAAACGGGTTGTGATCCTGGCGGCTGGAACAGGCAATCCCTATTTTACCACCGATACGACTGCTGCGCTGCGCGCCATTGAACTCAATGCGGACGTGATTTTTAAGGCGACAAAAGTCAACGGTGTCTATGAGGCGGATCCACAAAAAAACCCACATGCGCGCCGCTACCGCTACTTGAGCTTCCGTGATGCCTTAGTCAAGCAATTGCGTGTTATGGATTCGACAGCATTTTCGCTTTGTCTCGACAACCGGATGCCGATCCAAGTTTTTGACCTTTCGCAAGAGGGCAATATGAAAAGGGCGATCCGCGGTGAGGCGATTGGCACCTTGATCGACGCCTTTGAGCACAGCGTGTTTTATGAGTGAGGAAGCAGATAAAATTATCAGCGAGACCCGCAAGCGGATGCAGAAGAGTCTCGACGACCTAGTACACCAGATGGCACAGATCCGCTCTGGACGTGCCAGCCCTTCGCTCGTCGAGGACATCAAGGTGGAGGCATATGGCCAGCTGTTGCCACTCAACCAAGTGGCGTCAGTGGCGGCACCAGAACCTCGCCTCATCACCGTTGATGTCTGGGACAAATCGCTATTGCAGGCGGTGGAAAAAGCGATCCAGAAATCTGGGAAAAATCTCAACCCGACCAACGATGGTTCGCTCATCCGCATCAACCTTGCAGAGATGACGGAGGAAACCCGGCGCGAGCTGGTAAAATTGGCTAAAGCAAAGTGTGAAGACCACAAAGTGGCGGTGCGTAACATCCGCCGCGACGCCAACGACCAGCTCAAAAAATTGAAAAACAGCGGTCTATCGGAAGACCTGCTCAAAAACTACAGCGATCAGGTGCAAAAACTCACTGACGAATTCGTCAAAAAGATGGATGATCTTTTCGCGGCAAAAGAGAAAGACATCATGACGGTCTAATGGATGGCTGAGCTGCCCCGGCATATCGCTGTCATCATGGACGGCAATGGACGCTGGGCTGAAGAGCGTGGCCTGAGCCGCACCGAGGGGCACCGGGCAGGAAGCGAAACCATCGAACGCCTCTTGGACCACTTACTTCGCCTCAAGATCCCCTACGTCAGTCTCTATGCGTTTTCGACGGAAAACTGGCGTCGCCCCAAAAGTGAGGTACGGGCTATTTTTGGCCTGCTCGATGAATTTGTGGAATCGAGGCTGCAAAAGCTAGTCAAAAAGGGGGTGCGCGTTGTCATCTCTGGGGACATCAGCAAATTGCCGGCCAAGACCCGTGGCCAGGTGCTAAACGCTACACGCCTGACAGCAAAAAATCGGCGGTTGGTGGCCAATTTCTGCCTTAATTATGGCGCGCGGGCGGAGATTGTCCGTGCCGCCATGCTTGCCTGCACCCAAAGCCGTGGCAAAATTACCGAAAGGCAGTTCCGCCGCTTCCTGTGGCAACCGTCGTTGCCGGACATCGATTTACTCGTGCGGACCGCAGGCGAGCAACGCTTGTCGAATTTCATGCTATGGCAAGCCGCTTATGCGGAACTCTATTTTACCCAAAAAAATTGGCCAGAATTGGGTCCGCGTGATATCGACGCCGCCATTGCAGAATTCCGCCGGCGCCGCCGCAAATTTGGTGGCCTATGACGCCGACGCTAAGAGCCAAAAGCCGACCGATATTGGGTGGTTACCAACAGGCGAGTAACATCAAAACCATGCAGAAAGTAGAAATCTCAAAAGCGGGTGGGCACAAGCAACTCGATGGGGCTTTCATGGTGCTTGGTAACAGGCTATAGGTTTTAGTTATAACGCCAAAAGCCCACGCATGAGGATGGCAGCTACCAGGGATAGTATAGCGTAAAATTCCGGAAAGGCAGCCAAGATCATCGTTTTACCAAAAGTGTCGTGGCCACCGCCGAGGGCAGAAATACCGTTGGCACACACCCGCCCTTGTTGGATGGCAGAAATTAGGCACGTAAATCCCACCATCACACCAGCCCCTAAAATGACTGCCGCCTGGAACAACGTAAGCCCCTTGTGGATTTCGGCATTGTAAAGAATGAAGGCGACAAAACCATATAGACCTTGGGTTGCGGGCAGTCCAGCAAGCACTAAACCATTGCCGAACGCCTCCGGCCTTTTTTTGACCATACCCAAGACTGCCGATGCGCCTTGTGAAAGGCCGATGGCGGAGCCTGCCCCAGAAAGACCAATCATCAAAGCAAGACCGATGCTAGCAATAATTGTTTCCATAGTTAATCCAATAAGCCAAGATCGTAGGGGTCTAATTTACGGAACGGCACAAATGACTGCCCACCGCCCCGGAACCCCAGATTTTTATAAAATTCCACAAAAGTAAGCCGCAAGGGATGCACGATCGCTGCCAGAAGTGACAGCGCGAAATTCAGTGTATGCCCGAAAACCAACACCATAATTCCACCCGCCGTGGCGAGCCAACCGCCGCCATCTTGCAGCATGAACGCAATTTGGTTAAATGCGTTGCCCAAAAGTCCACTGCACAGGGCAAGTGCAAAAAGGCGCAGGTACGAAAGGAAATCGCCTAAAAAGCCTGTCACCAATTGGTAGAGTTGCCATAGTCCGGCCAATGGCCTACGCAATTGTTTCTGGTCGGGAGCGCCCCAAAAAATGATTGCCCAAAGTCCTACGGCAACGCAAGCTGCGGCCAAAGTGGGTGATAGAAGGCTCAGCCACTGGCCCACAGGCAATGGTCCTGCGCGCAGGTTTTGGTTCAACCCCAGAGACAAAATGTCGTGGTGGGTGGCCCAAGCAAAGCTGCCCAAAAAGAGCAAAAAAGCCCCTACAGGCTTGATCGCATATCGGCCGCCCCTACGCCAGGTTTGGTTAAATGCCTGCAGCATTAGCGCCACACTGAGCTGCAGTGCGCCCAAAAGCAGCGATAACACCAGCGCCGGATAGACCGTCTTACCCTGGGCGGTATAGGCAGCAAACACGGCCAAGCCACTGCCGGCTGCCAATATGCCGTGTTCACCGTCTGAGGAGAAAAGTTTTTCGCCAAAAAAGGTGTTGAGCAAAATCCCTGCAGCAAGGGCTGCTGCGCCCAAAACCAAGCCAAGCTCTGCGAGTTTTCGGGTGCTGTGATACCGCAGCAGCACGAGGGAAAGTAAGGCCAGGATGATGGCGTGGCCTGCATCGGCGAGGCAGATGCCAAAAAAAAGCATAAAAAAGGGGGCGAAAAATGGCGTGGGATCTAATTCCTGGTAATGGGGTAGTGAAAACAACCGGGTGATCTTTTCAAAGAGGCTAATCGGATAGGGGTTTTGCAGGAGCACAGGGGCATCGCCGTCGGCCGGTAAAAAGGCATATGCAATTTGGTGGTGCTCACAAAATGTTTTTATTTTGCCAGAGCATGCCTCGGGGAAAAAGGCCTTGAGCAAAAACACCTGGCCATGGAGAACTGGCTCGAGCTTTTGTTGTACCCAATCTTTTTGGGCTAAGTGATGTGCCGCTGCGCAGGCGCGGGCAAAAAGCTGCTTTTGGCGGCAGAGGTATTTAAACAAACCTTCTTTTTCTCTTAGCCGCTTTCCGATGAGGGCAATTTCTTCATCTACATCTTTTAGCGAACGCGTTGGAAAAGGGTGCAAGACGAATGGCAGCCGGGGTGGATCGCGGTCCTGGCTGAAGACAGCAAAATAGACCTCATCTTTTTTGCGGCTTAAAACCAGCATTGGGATTTCAGGAAAAATATAGCGGCGAAAAAAACGGTAAGATCCAGAATAGAGATAAATATGTAAGCCGTGTGCTGCGAGAGAGTAGTATTTTTCCGGGTCGCTATTTTGCCAAAGCGCAATCTCCTTCCTTTCTTCCAGGAGTTCAGCATGCGCTTGGCAGAGCTCCTGATAGGCATTCCACTCTGCCTGCAGGAAGTCGAGAAGGAAAGAGGCAGAATGCATGATTTTTACTTCTTTGATGGGGGCATCGCTTTTGCGGAATTTCTGAATTTTTTGCCACAATCCTTGCAATTCTTGTTGCTTGCGCGCCCAAGGCACAGTGCGGCTTGCTGGTTGCCATTCAGGGGCGACCAGTCCCAAATTTTGCAAATGGCGCAGGAAAAGTTTTTTCTGGCGAGCATGGACAAAAAAGACTGCTTGGTGCATGGGGACGATCATGCGTTTCTCCTTTTTTTTACGATCTTTTGGGCCGCGCGTGACAGGTTTTCTACGTCCTCCAAGTATCCTTTGATCCGCCGCAGTGCCAGGCGCAATTGTGGAACCTGCACCTTTTCATAGAGATTGGCCTTCTGCGTTGTTGTGCGCCGGGCTTTTTCCAGCAATGCGAGGTTTTTTTGCCAAAGATTTTTCTCGAGCACCAGTTCAAGTCTTTTCTTGAGGAGTTCTGTGCCCTCAATCACCCATGGCCTTTGGTGGAAAAGCCCAGCCTTGACAATTTGGAATTTTATTTCCTGCAAATCTAATATTCTTATGCCAGCGATGCTGCTTTCTTTCAGCCCAACTTTACTGATCGAGATCAGGTCAGGGTACTCAGCCCATAATTCCACGAAACGGTCGATACTTTGATCCAGCAGTGTGAGTTCTTCTTCCAATGCTGCAAGTTTGTGTTGGGCCTTTTTTACTTCTTGGCGCAGCGCATTTTCTTTGGCTTTGAGGATGGGCAAGGCTTTCAAACGAAGGTTGAGATCTTTTTCTAAGCGCAGGAAAAATGTTTTATTGAATTGGTAGCGCATGCTATTTTTCCGGCCAGTACTTGTCTAAGATGTCCTGGCGAATACCCGTCTCTTCTTTTTCGAAATACTTCGCCACAAGCTGCCAACCAATAGTGAGAATTTTTTGCATATCTAAATCCACATCGATGGCCAAAAGTTCGCGCGAGTACTCACGGGCAAAGTCCAGCGCCCTGCGGTCGTAGTGCGTGAGCTCAAAACCGTTTTCCAGTTTAGTTTTCGCGTCGGCGGCATCTGCATAAAATCTCACCAGAGCGTTCATCAATTGGGGATGGTCCTCACGTGTCTTTTTCCCTATGACAATTTGTTTGAGTCGCGACAGCGAGCGGAAAGGATCAACGATCACCTTGCCTACGCTAGTGTCCCGGCGCAAGAATAACTGGCCTTCAGTGATATAGCCGGTGTTGTCGGGAATCGCATGGGTGATGTCACCATCGTGGATGGTCGTGACAGCGATGATTGTTATGGATCCTCCGCTGGGAAGTTGGACCGCCCGCTCGTAGATGCGGGCTAAATCACTATAAAGAGAGCCTGGCATGGAATCTTTGGCTGGGATCTGTTCCATCTTGCTGGCCACGATCGCCAACGCTTCAGCGTAAAGCGCCATGTCGGTTAAAAGTACCAGGACCTTTTCGTTCTTTTGTAGGGCAAAATACTCTGCTACCGACAAGCACAGGTCTGGGATGAGCAGTCTTTCGACAGGAGGGTCTTCGGTGGTGTTCAAAAAAACCACCGTGCGGTGTTCTGCGCCAGCATTCTCAAAGACCGTTTTGTAGTAAAGATAGTCATCGTGTGAGAGACCAATACCGCCCAAGACAATTTTATCCGACTGGGCTTTCATTGCCACCATCGCCATGACCTGGTTATAAGGTTCGCCGGGATCAGCAAAGAAAGGAATTTTCTGGCCAGTGACCAACGTGTTGTTCAAATCGATCCCAGCGATGCCGGTAGCGATCCACTCTGAAGGTTGGCTGCGGTGCACTGGGTTGATGGTAGGTCCACCCAACTCGACATATTCCCCTGCCACTGGTGGTTTGCCATCAATGGGATCCCCATACGCGTTGAAGTAGCGGCCAACGAGTTCGTCGCTAATCTTGAGGCGTGGTGGATGGCCTAAAAATAGCACACGGGCATTTGCCGCGATCCCCTCGGTGCCCGCAAAGACTTGCAGTGTGACTTCGTCTCCGGCAATCCTGATCACCTGGGCCAAACGGCCGTCCACGCTGGCCAATTCCTCATAACTGACATCCTGCGCGAAAAGGCTAACGGTGGCTTTAGTTATTTTGCTCAGCCGTGTATAGACCTTGCGCATCGGTTCATTCAAGAACTTTTTTCTGCGACGAAGGCATGTATTTGGTTTTCGTAGTCATGGAAGTTTGCCGAGCCGAATTCAGCATAGTTCATCTGTTTGAACAAGTGGATGAGCTTCTTAAAAAAGGCTGCAGTGTCTTCAAAATGCGGAAAATAAAACCTCCTGCGGCAAATTCCCATGACCAGGCGGAGCATGTACGCTTGCCGTGCCAAAGGAGTATTGGCGTCGATCCTATCAAAGGCATCCTGCTGCAAGATGGCAAAGTCGATGAGTTCACCTTTCCAGAAAATTTCGTGGTATTCCAACGGCACCGAATCATCACCCAGAATGGCAATTTGTTCCCTTGCCTCACCACTTTGGCGCAGCAGGTCTTTTGCTGCTTCGACAAGGTCCAGCCAACCTTCTCCCATGATTCCCTCCAAATTTTGGCGGAATTCAGGATATTCCAAATACTTGGAGTATGATTCAAGCGGCTCGATTGCAGGATACCTTTTGCTATCAGACCTTCTCTGTGACAGGGCATAAAAGCAGCGCGCTGCCTTACGTGTGCCTTCGGTGACTGGTTCCTTGAAGTTTCCTCCCGCTGGCGAAACAGTACCCAGGAAAGTGACAGAACCTGTTTGTCCGTTTCGTAAAATCACTTTGCCAGCTCTGGCATAGAAGGCGGAAATCACGGCGGTCAGATCGACGGGGAATGCATCGGGACCCGGTAATTCTTCCAGTCGGTTAGATATCTCGCGCAAGGCCTGCGCCCAGCGTGAAGTTGAGTCTGCCAAAAGCAGGACTTTGAGCCCCATGGCACGGTAATATTCGGCGATGGCCATCCCCATATAGACCGAAGCATCCCTTGCCGCCACTGGCATGTTGGAAGTATTACAGATGATTGTCGTGCGCTCGATCAACTTCCGGCCAGTATGGGGATCTGGCAATTCGGGGAAGGTTTTGAAAATTTCAACTACCTCATTTGCCCTTTCGCCGCAGGCAACCAGTACGACCAGATCCACTTTAGCATTTTTGCTGATGGCCTGCTGCAGGACAGTCTTGCCGCAGCCGAAAGGACCAGGAATAAACCCAGTACCGCCCTCGGGCAATGGATTCAGTGTATCGATCGCACGCACTCCTGTGGTTAGGATTGTGTCGGGGCGGATTTTCTGCCGATAGCCTAAAAGCGGTTTTTTGACTGGCCAACGCTGCACCATGGTGGCTGTGTGTTCCCTGCCCGTTTCGTCTTGCAAGATCGCCACAGTATCTTTCAGCCTTAGTTTTCCCTCGGGCGCAAGGAAAGCCACTCGGTATTGACCTTGGAGCGAGAAGGGTACCATGATCTTGTGCTGGATCCAACCTTCCTGTACCTCGCCCAACCAGTCGCCTGCGCAGACCAAAGCATCCTTGTGGCTGAGTGGGATAAAAGAATATTGGCAATCCTCATCGAGCGGCGGTGCATAACTCCCCCTTTCTAAAAATAACCCTGGTAGCTTTTCTAAATCGTTTTGCAGTCCATCATATTTTCGCGACAAAAGTCCTGGCCCAAGGGTTACCTCCAGCAGTTGGCCGCTGAACACGACCGGTGTTTTGGTCCTCAGCCCACGCGTGGAATCGAAAACTTGGGCTTGCGCAATATTCCCGGTGATGCGGATGACCTCTGCCATGAGCGATTTGCCCTCATGCTGGATGAAGCAAATTTCATTTTGCCGCGCAGGCCCCTCAAACTCGATATTGACTAAGCTGCCCAAAATAGCCTGGATGTGTCCTCTGGCAGTATCGTGTTTGTTGGCAAGCATCATAAGGCTTTCTCCAGTATGGTTGTGGTCAGCTCCTCCAATGCATTTTTGCCACTCAGTTTGGTCAAGTTCAGCCAGCGGTAAAGCTGGAGCAACTCCACAAAGTAGCGGATCAGGAAATCAAACGACAGGTCATCGTGAACCCGCACGGAATCGATGTGGTCTAAGATCAACTGGTCAATTTGCTTTTCAAGCGAGATCAGATCCGCTTCGTCAAGGCATCTTTGCCATCTGGTGATGAAAGGAAATTCCCTCAACAGCCCAGGTTGGGCGCCATCGGCTGATAGCAATATGTCTGCCAGATCATAGTCGCCAACAAGGATGTGTTGGAGTTTGATGCCATGGCGGCGGCCATGGAGTGCCAATAGGATATTTTTAACATCGCGTTCGAATGAAAATATTTCACGGATCAGCCGGTTTCGGTGGAAGATGCCCGCTGCATAATAAAGTTCGAGTAGGTGGTTTTCGCGCGCCCGGATATCCCATTTTCTGCTTTTTTCCTCTTCCAAAAATTGCAGCCAGTATTCAGGGACGGGATTTTTGCCGTCGTATTCTCCGATATAAATATTTTCCAGCTCTTCCCAGTTGAATAGCGAGGGGGCGTGGATAGAAACACGGTCTAAAAGTGATACACCGTCACGGGCGCGCAGGAATTTCAACAGGTTTTTATTGTCGTTTTGCAAGAGTAAGAATGACAAGTCCTGCCAATCGCGGGGCAATAGCTCTTCTTCCCATTCTTGCAAGAGCTTTGGCAAGCGCTCAACTGTTTCTGGAGTAATGTCCGGCAGACCGGAGATCAAATATGGGTAGCGCACGGTGGATTAGGTTTTTAGCAGCGCAGCAGTAGTCGGTTTGAGGTATTGGGCAAAGAAATTAACCAAAGCAGGTTCGTCAAATTCCAGGGCATAGCCTCCGTTTTTGGCTTCAATGGTGAAACCACTACGCCCAGGCTCAACCACGATTTCTAGATGCTGCAAAATCCTGCCAGCGCTCTGCTCAAAGTATCGTTGGAGCTTTTCAGCTAAGTCCGGCGGGACTTTGAGCACAAAGTCACTCGTTGATTTTTCTACTAGGATAAGAATAACCTGCATGAGGAAATTTTTATCCTGCAATAGATCTTGCCGGACTGGCAACACGACCGCCTGCTGGAAGAGTTCCTGCCGGATCTTCTCGCGCAGCGATGACAAGGTCGCTGCGGCCGCCAAGTTGAGCTCTGCTTGTATCTTAAGTTCGATGGCCTTAGCTTGATTTTCAGCGTCTTGTACAATTTGCTGTGCTCGCTTTTCGGCCTCACGGACAATTCTTTCGGCTTTCTCGCGTGCTGCCTGTAAGAGATCGTGGGCCTCTTGCTCAGCGCGTTGGATGCCTTCTTGGTACAGCTTTTCGATCAGTTGTTCTATGGAAACTTCCATCATGGCATACTCGTGGCTTCCTGCAGCCAAGCAAGCAAATTACCAGTTGTCCTGCGGCTTTTTGGCTGCAAAAATTGGTTGCACGTGCCGACTTTAATGGTAGTTGCCCCACATGGCAGATGTGCAAGAGCAAGGCCGCGCGAGGAGCAAACTGGCAATCCTTTTTGAACAGGCGCGCGCCGCGGAGGATAAAGGCGATCTGCGCACGGCGTTGGATAGGTACAAGATGATTTTGCAAATAGACCAAAAATTTTTTGAAGCCTGGCTCAACGCCGGCGCGATCTATACGCGGCAAGGTAAATCCGATAAAGCCATCACTTGCTACCAGCGGGCACTGGCATCTAAAAACGACGTGCGCGCGCATTACAACCTTGCCGTTGAATATTACAAAAAAGAAGATTATGCCGCGGCAGAAAAGTCGTTGCGTTCGGTGTTGAAGCTGGAACCACGCAACCTCAAAGCATACTTGCTTTTGGGCTATGTCTTTGGCAAAACGGGACGCAACGACAAGGCTGAGATTGCTATCCGTAACGCACTCAAGATTGAACCAGACAATAAAGCTGCACAGACAGCGCTTGCGCTGCTTTATTTCCACACAGGACGCACAGAGCTTGCCCTGCGCCAAATCAAATTGCTCAGAGCCAAAAACCCGAAAGACCCGTTCTTGGCTACCCTGGAGGCCAAGCTTGCCCTTGCCGGTGACGACCTAGCCACCGCCGCTACTAACTTTAAAGAAGTGGCGGCGCAGGATCCGCAGTTGGCGGAGTTCTATAAAACACTGCGCCAAAAGCTACCGCAGGAAACACAGAAAGGCATCCGCGGCCGCCGTAACCGCGCTGAGCAAAAACAAAATAAGACGACCAAAGACCTTTTGGATCTTTCCCTGTTGCAGTTCTTTGACGGCGAACCGCAGAAGGCGATGGAGACTTTGGAGCGACTTTGCGCAACCCTCGAATCGTGAGTTATGCGCAATAGCACTTTATCGCTGCGCCGACGCCAGTATCAGAAAAACATTATTTCGCTGCTCAACATTGAAGAAGCGATCGCTCGTGTGCAGGAATTGATCGATAGCATTTTCACTGACACACAGGCGGTGGTGCTATATTGGAATGATAAGGCAGGTGCTTTCATTCCTGTCAAACCGGAAGATCGTAGCGAGGAGCTGAAGTTTCGCATTTTTGACGATTTTTTGCTCTGGCTGGGTGAGCAAGACCGCATCTTCAGCCGTGGCGATTTCACCCATAAAAAGAAATTTGCCAGCATCCGCAAAGCAGCACTCGAATTCATCCGCATCACCGGTGCTGAAATCATTGTTCCGTTTAA
>JANWWX010000140.1 GCA_025057195.1 Leptospiraceae bacterium
GGCCCTCGCCTGAGACCAATTCAGCGATGAGCAGGCCAACAAAGCTATTGAGTTCATCCACCTCACCATAAGCCTCAACCCGTGGATCGCTTTTGCTGACCCGGCCACCGCCAAAAAGCGAGGTTTCTCCCCGGTCACCAGTTTTGGTATAGATTTTCATAGTGTGCGCACCTGGATCGATTCCACTCGCTCTTCGCCGGCCAGGATGTCCGAGACAATCACGATTTTGCTGCCGGGGGGTAAGAGCTTTTTTTTGCGCAGGAGCTCAAAGGCGGTTTTGATCGTGCGTTCGGGATCGTTGGAAAAGTCGATGCGGTATGGATAGCAGGCACGGTTGAGTAGGAGTTTGCGGCGCACCTGCGACATGTTGGTGAAGGCAAAGACTGTCGAGTAGCGTGGGTGGTAGGCTGTGACAAAGTCTGCTGTCAAGCCACGGCGGGTAAATACCACAATGGCCTCAGCCCGCATCTGGTCAGCCAGCTCCACTGCCGCTTGCGCGAAGGCCCCTTTGACATCGTTGGCCTTGAACTGGCGCGACCAGCCGATGCCGCCAGTGCGTTCAATCCGGCGCAGGATCTTATCGAGAGTTTCCACGGCTTTTACAGGAAATTTTCCGGTCGCGGTTTCGCCAGAAAGCATCGTGGCATCGACCTCTTCGTACGCGGCGTTGGCAACATCGGTGACTTCAGCGCGGGTTGGAATCGGATTTTCAATCATCGATTCGAGCAGGTGTGTGGCCACGATCACCTTTTTGCCTTGGAATGCGCATTCTTTGATTACCCGCCGCTGGATGATCGGCAATTCCTCGATCGGCACCTCGACACCCAGATCGCCACGGGCCACCATAACACCATGCGCGGCAGCAATGATTTCCTTATAGTTTTGCACAGCTTGAGAGTCTTCAATTTTTGCGATGACCTGTGCATGGCCTTTATAGCGTTCGATCATGCGCTTGCATTCTTCCACGTCTGCAGCAGAGCGCACAAACGATAGGGCAATAAAGTCCACGTCGTGCTCGAGGCCGAACATGATGTCCTGCACATCTTTTGCGGTGATCGAAGGCAAGTTTACCCGGATTCCCGGCAAATTGATGTGGCGGCGGGATTTGACCACGCCACCATCCACCACACGGCAGCGCAGCCCAAAGTCTGTTTTTTCAATAACGTCTAAATTGATCAGCCCATTGTCGAGCGTGATGCGGTCGCCGGGTTTGAGATCGCGCAGCATTTCGCGGTAGTTAACCGTGATCACACTTTTGCTTTCAGGATTTTCAGAGCCCGCAGTAATTTCAATGACGTCACCGACATGGAGCGTGAAATTTTCCATGACGTCACCGGTGCGGATTTCGGGGCCTTGGGTATCGAGCAGGATTGCCACTGGCATGGTGGCAGTTTTATTATAGGTCTTGATGCGCTGGATCACTTCATGGTGAGTCTTGTGGTCCCCATGCGACATGTTGATGCGCGCAATGTTCATGCCCGCCTCTGCCAGCGCCCGGATTTTCTCCAGAGTATTGGTCGCAGGGCCAATGGTGCAGATGATCTTGGTTTTGCGGTAGGTCATAGCCTATTATCGGCAATCTATAGTGAGGAGCGCAAAAAGGCGAGGATTTGTGGGCTTTTCAACTCTTGTCTGGTAAACGACATATAGGGCTATTGATAACGTTTGTAGCAAACACTACAAAATTGCTTGGCGGTGCATGGTAAAAAAAATTCCTGCAGCATGCCTCTAACCGAAGGTCCGTTGGCCGGTGTGCGCGTGCTGGATCTGTCGATGCTATTGCCTGGCCCGCTCTGCTCGCAGCATCTGGCCGATCTGGGTGCCGAGGTCATCAAAGTCGAAAACCCGCGCACCGGCGACCTGACGCGCCACCTGGGCAATAAGGTTCGCCGCAATGGCCATGCCGAAAGCGGCGCTTTTTTGCAACTCAACCGCAACAAAAAATCGATTACGGTCAACATCAAACGCGAGGGGGGCCGCCAAGTGCTATTGCGGCTACTCGAAAATTGCGACATCCTGCTCGAAGGCTTTCGCCCAGATACGCTCCATGAGCTCGGCATTGGTTATGAACAGCTCAAGGACAAATTCCCGCGCCTGATTTACTGCGCCATCTCTGGCTATGGCGCGACCGGACTTTACAAAGACCATGCGGGCCACGATGCCAACTATATTGCGCGTGCAGGGCTTTTGGCGCTCAATGGCAGCAAAGGCGGCCCGCCAGTCATTCCTGGCTTCCAAGTCGCTGACATCGCCGGTGGCACCCTCACCGCACTGGCAGCCATTTTGGCGGCACTTTATGCCCGCGAAAAAACTGGCCGTGGCCAATTCATCGACATTTCGATGCAGGATGGCTCGCTGCAATTCTTATCGCTTTCTTTGGGTGATTTCATCGCCACCGGCGAAGAGCCTGTCCGCGGCAACACACTGCTTTCGGGTAAACTGCCCAACTACCGTGTCTATGAAACCAAAGATGGCAAGTACGTGGTGCTGGCAGCGCTCGAAGAAAAATTTTTCCACAACTTCTTGCGCCAGATCGGGCGTGAAGACATCGTGCAAAACCTTGCGCGCGACGACGCCGGATTTGCCGCTGCAAGCGCTGAGTTAGAAGAAATTTTCAAAAGCCGCACGCATGCTGAATGGGCAGAACTCTTCAACAATCCTGATATATGCTTTTCGGAAATCAAAAGCTTTGCCGAGGTATTGTCTGATCCCCATTTGCGCGCGCGCGGCATGGTGCGCGAAATCGAACATCCCAAATTGGGGAAGATCCCCGTTTTGGGCTCACCGTTCCATCTTTCCGAAACACCTGCCACTTACCGCCTGCCGCCGCCAGAGATGGGACAGCACACCGAAGAAATCCTGTACGCTGCGGGTTTCAGCAGTGAAGAGATAGAAAAATTGCGCAAAGAGCGCTGTATCTGATGTACCAGAAGGGCAAGACCTTTGACCAAATCCAAATCGGTGACAGCGCCAGCTTCACCAAAACGATCACGGAAACCGATGTCTATCTTTTTGCCGGCATCAGCGGCGACTTTAATCCGCTGCATGTGGATGAGGAATACGCCAAAACCACCCCGTTCAAAACGCGCATCGCGCACGGTGGCTTGGCCGCATCGCTTTTGGCCAATGTGCTGGGCATGAAGCTCCCAGGCTTAGGGACAGTGGCGCTCGAGGTAACACAAAAATTCCGTAATCCAGTCTATTTTGGCGATACCATCACCTGCAAAGTGACAGTCAGCAAAAAAATTGAGCGGCTCAAAATTGTCGAAATGCAGATTGTTTGGACCAACCAGCGAGGGGAGATTGTCAGCAAGGGCAGCTGCCGTGTGCTGCCACCCAGCGGCTAAAATTCTTGACTTGCCCTGACCCATTTTATCCGTTCCCGCCATGTCGAAGGAAACAGGACTTCCCGAAGCCGCAACGCATGCGCCGTGGCAGCGCGAATTTTTCAAAAACATCGACATCTTTGTTAAAGCCGGAGTCAAAGAAGAACGCGCGCGCGAGCTCTTGATCCAATACCTCAAGCTCTCGGCCGAAACCCCCGTGCCGCGCGTGATGGAAACCTTCCAGGACGAATCCAAGTTGGACGAAGTAGGGGTTTATACCCCGCGCGATGAAAAATTGCGCGACTTCGTCATCGAATTCCTCTCACCGATGCTCAAAAAATTCCGTGTGGAAGGTGATGAGAACCTTGATGACATCTTGCCGCTTTTGGGCAAATTCCCAGTGACGATCATTTCCAACCACCTGAGCCATTTCGACACGGCTGCCATCTATGGCCTTCTCTACAACCACAGTAAAGAGGCAAGGCGGCTGGCAGATGCCATGGTCTTTATTGCTGGCAGGCTGGTTTTCCTCACGGACTTCACCCGGCTGGGGCTTTATACTATCAACAGCCTCTTGGTTTGCTCCAAGCGTGACATGACCGACAACCCTGGCATGGCGGATTTGATGACG
>JANWWX010000141.1 GCA_025057195.1 Leptospiraceae bacterium
CGAGATCCTGGAGCAGGCCGGCTTCGCAGTGGTCGAGGCCGGCACAGTGCAAGAAGCCATCAACATCTTACGCACAAACAATTTTATTGGCGCAGTCCTCGATTTTGATTTCGGCGAGAGCCGCGACGGGATTTGGTTGAGCAACCAGGTCCGCCAGATTTATCCCGACATTGTCATCGCCATGATTACTGGCAGCGCTGACACCGAAAGCGAGGATTTCCGCCACCGCGCGTTCGGCAATGGTGTGAACCACATCCTCAGCAAAGGGAATTATGAAATGGAGGAGCTGGTCTCCTGTTTCGGGGCATTGTTATGAAAGTCTTGGCGCTCGACGATAACCAAAATGATCTCGAAATCCTCGGACTTATGCTCCAGGAACTGAACCCCAAAATCGAGTTCCACGCTGTGAATGACGAAACCCAGTTTTTGGACAAATTGCAGCAGGGCGATGATTTCACGCTCTTTTTCGTCGATATTGCGTTAGGGGGGAGCGCCGAGGCCGATAGCCGTGGCCTCAGACTGCTGGAGCTCATTGCCGGGGATTATTACTACATCCCCGTTTGCCTCGTTAGCGGTTACTTCTTGGAAAAAGTAAGGGAAGTACACCACACCCTTTTGGGATACTGCCCACAATTCATCGGCTTTCTCGACAAAATGGAATACTCAATAGAAGACCTGCTGGGTATTCTCGAAAAAGCGCAGCATTTCTCTGCCGAACAGAAAAAACGCCAGGCAAAAATTGCCCAGCTACAAGAAAAAATCCGGAAACTGCAAGAGGAGTTACGCCATAAAAATAGCAAGGAACCGAGTGAACACCTCGTGCAGAAGATTTTCCATAACCTGCACTTCACACCGCAGGCACTGCGTGGCGAACTGGACGACCACCGGGCAATCCATGTGCTGATGCACATCAACGAGGGCAACGACCATGTCCTCGGTACCAAAAAAAAGAGATTCGCCAGCAGCTATAACGGCTATCATAACGTCTGGGAATACCGCTATTCGCACGCAGGTAGGATCCTTGTTGGCCTGGACTATGGGCGCAAAGACGTCTTGCTGGTCACTAGCCATGCACCATGGCACGATTAGAAATCGCCAGCAAAAAAATAGAACCGGCTGAACCAACAAGAAAGAATACCTTTCTTCACCACGAAGCCGAACGCAACGAGCTATGGAAGGTCTATGCGGAAGAGTGGCTTTTCCGCAACGAGCGCGCGGTCTTGAGCAGATTGCGCCATCCCCATATCCTCGCCTGGGAACGGGAAACCACCGCTCGCCACGACGGGCGGGAACTGCCAGCGCTGGTGTTCCCCTGGCGTGGGCCACTCGTGACCTTGCGCCAGTGGACCGAAAAGGCCATTGGCCAGGTCAAGGGCGAACGTGAGCTCAAAAGGTTGACCCATGAGCTTGCTGCCAGGTTACTCGATTTGGCACGCACACTGGATTACTTACACCGCAACCAAATCGCACACCTCAGCCTCAACCCCGACTGTGTGCTGGTGGCCGCTGATGGTATCCGCCTGACCCAATTCGCGCTTGCCACTGATTGGAACGTAAGAGCGCTCGACAACCAACTCGCACTCGATCCTGCCTTCACACATCCAGAATTGGCTGCTGCCGCAACCCGTGAGCAACAGGCCACGCTTTTGCAAAAATTGCAGGCCGCTGCCGATATTTTCTCCCTCGGCAGGACAATCCTTGCCCTTTTGGGCACCATCGATGCGCACCTGCCCGATATCACCGTCTATGACTATGCCTTTTCGTATCTGCACCTGGCAGCCTGCCGCATGCTGCAGGGCTATAACCAAGAACCTGACAAAAGCAGCTTTTTTAAAGAAAGCTGGCTCAATTTACATGGCAACGACTTCCGGGCGCTGGCGTACCAGTCCACTGCTGCCATCTGCTACGATTTGGAAAAACTCTTGGGCAAGGCCAATCTCAAAAGCGAGGTTCCCGAATGTGACACGGCGCATTTCCGCGGCATCTTGGTGCAGAAAGATGCGATGATCCCCCTCACCGAGCGCGTGCAGGCAATGATCAACCATCCCGTCTTCAGCCGACTCAAGAACGTGGAACAACTCGATCTTTTGGAGAATATCTATCCCACCTGCCGGCATACCCGGTATGAACATAGCCTCGGTGCCTTTTACCAGGCGATCCAAATGGTGAACCATCTTTACGAGGATGAATATAACCCCCTCTTCCGCCAACTCGTCGATGCTGCCGATATCCGCAAAGTCTTGCTCTATGCCCTGCTCCACGACATTGCACAATACCCTTTTGCCCATACCATCGAGGAGTGCCTGCCTGAGGCATACCACGAAAATTTCACCGAGTCAGTGCTGCGCAGCTCTGCACAAGACGCACAGGGTAGGACACTCAAGGACATCATTGAGAATCCAGAGACCGGCTGGGACATTGGTTTTGAGGACTTTGTCGGCTTTGCCACCAAAAGCAGCCTCTTTGCTGCACACAGTATCAAAGAGCAATTACTGAAATCGCTGGTCGATGGCCCGCTCGATGCGGACAAACTCGACTACTTAGTCCGTGACTCGCGCGAATGCGGCCTTGTCTATGGCGAGTGTATCGACCACCAACGGCTCTACCGGAATTTGACGGTGACCATGGAACGGCAAAAATCTGCAGTGCTTTTGCACCTCGCCGTCTATGACAAGGGTGCCACTGCCGCAGACTCGCTGAGCTTCGCCCGTTACATGCTTTACCGCTCCGTCTATTGGCACCATACCTCACGCGCGATCCGGGCGATGGTAAACACCCTCGTGCAGCAGATTGTGCTCCAAGAAAAGAAGGGCAAACGGCAACTTTTTGCTCGCAAGCTCAAAAAATTCCTTGGTTTTGATGGCCATCCTAAAAATACCAGCTCCCATGATATGCTAGCCTTCCTCGGCAGTGAGGCGCCACAGCCAGCTCAAGAGCTGGCTACCATGCTTCAAAGTAGGCAATACTACAAACTGCTTTATGACTTCGACATGGACCGTGAGACCACAGACCAAGACGAACTGTTGCAGAAATTCCGGCAACACGCTGGCAAACAGGATTTCAACGCGCAACTGCAGCAGCGCATCCTCGCGCTCTACCTAACAGCCGTGCAGAGCGGACGCACTGGGATGGCAGCGCGCTCCCTACTTGCCGGAGAACATGCTGAGACCACGCTCAACATCCTACAGACAAAGCTAGCAATCCTTACCGACGCCCCTCCCCCCTCGTTGGGTGCACGCCACAAATTGCGCGTGGTACCCGTCCCCAAAAGCATCCGTAAAAATTATCGCTATCGCAGCGATTCTTATAGCCGGACCACCGGGGTGTGGGAAAAAATCCATGCGCACTTGATGGACCTGGCCGCCGCCGCGCGTGTCTATTGCCACCCAGAAATCCGGGAAAGCCTTCTCGCCGCACTCGGTCCTTCCGGCATCCGTGAGGCCATCGCTGCTGTGCTAGGTTAATGCACTATAAAAATATAAGCCAGCCAAAAGCCAGCTCGATAGCTCAAGTTTTGCTGCGGCTCGTTGAGATAGCGCAAGACCGGTATTTGGATAAATGCTGCGACCGAGATTCCCAAGGGCCAGGCATAGACAAATCCCGGTGACAAAAAAATTTGCAAGCCGCCAGTATTTGGGATCGCTTCCTTATTTGCTATGGAATTCCACTGCTGGCGCAATGCCAATTCGGTAAAAAAGGAAAAATTGGCCTCGTCGCGGCTGCCAAAACGCTGCTGCAAAGAAACTCCCGCATCGAGGCTGTCGCCCACTTTGTAGCCTTCGGCCGCAGTGCGGCGGGTATAGAGGAACGATGCCACCAGCGAATTACTTTCACTTAACCAGACCGAGTACGCAAGCGCGGCGGAAAAATCCCAGGCCCCGCTGCCGGGAGTGAGCGAGGGTTCGATGGCGTATTTTTCGGACAATGGATCTCCGGCCACACCGCCGCCAGTGA
>JANWWX010000142.1 GCA_025057195.1 Leptospiraceae bacterium
GAAACGCGTGTGGATCAACGTACCGACTATGACAAGGTGATTTTTGAAATCTGGACCGACATGACCATTTCGCCGGAGGATGCTATGGCGTATGCGGCCAAGATCCTCAAAGAGCACCTGACAGTTTTCATCAACTTCTCCGAAGAAATGTACGAAGAAGAAGAGGAGTTTGACGAAACAGACGAAAGGCTCAAAAAAGCGATGCAGATTTCGATCGAGGAGCTCGAGCTATCCGTACGGACGCTGGCTGTGTTGCGTAGCCTTGATATGCGCACAGTTAAAGATCTCGTTACCAAATACGAAGACGATCTCCGCAAGAGCAAGCATTACTCCGACAAAGTTTTGCTGCAACTGAAAAGTAAGCTCGCCAACATGAACCTTTCTTTTGGGATGCGTGAAAACCGCTGAGGTCGTATGGTCAAGGGTAACAAGGTTCCACACCTCAACAAAAAATTAGGGCATCGCCGGGCGATGCTGTCCAACTTAGTGCAGTCCCTTTTTTACCACGAACAGATCCGCACGACAGTGGCCAAAGCCAAGGCGACGCGGCAGTTGGCTGAAAAACTCATCACCCGGGCACGCAAAAACCAGAATGCTGCACTCACACCGGCACAGAAAGTGCATAACCTTCGCCTGGTCGCACGCGTGGTCAAAAACAAAGAAATTTTGCACAAGCTATTTGATGACATTGCACCCCGCTTTGCCACTCGACCTGGTGGCTATACGCGCGTGCTGCGCATCGGCCGGCGCCAGTCCGATGCCTCTGAGATGGCGATCCTCGAGCTTGTGGAACGTAAACCTTTGGCGCAACTCAAAGAGGAACGCAAGGCTTTGCGTGCCAAACGCCGGGAAAAGAAATCCAAAACTACCAAAACTACAGAAAAGGGTAGCAAGGCCCAAAAGGGCAAGTAGTTAAACACAGCCACGAGAACACTGGCACAAAACGCCTGGGTTTCGAAAGGCGTGCTGGTCCTTGCAGTTGTGGCTACCTAAGCAATAGTTAAAAAATTGAGGCATGAGGAGCTAGAGTTCTATGCAAAGGCCTGCTAGCCTTTCCCGATCAAATTTTTCAAAAAAAGTGAAAAAATTTCGCAATTTTCTGGTATTAATTATTATAGAGGGGGAACTATGGACAAAAAACGCAAAACCAGCATTTCTTTGCCGGCGCCGGCAGAAAGCCTTTGTGACAAACACTATGCCACCGTCATGGCCAATTTGGCATTTTACTTGCGCTATCTGCGCCGGCACCAGCCGTCACGACAAAAACTCCGAACCCACAATGACGGAAGCGAGGGGATTATCATTGTGCAGGTGTATTGGGATATGGAAACCTATAACTCACTGCATAGCCTGGCTTTTGCCCTGCGTTGGTCAGTGTCGTATCTTATTTGCGTGATGCTGAGCTTGGCCGAGGATGGGGTATTTCCGGGGGCGCAAGGTCTGGAGCCCGAAGACCGGGGACTGCCATTCAGTAATTGCGACATGAAAGTCAAAATGTGGGGCGCTGCGGGGTATATTTACACGGAATTCTTACGATTTTCATCTTCCAAACCACCCAACATCGCCAAGCAAGCGGCTCAAAACGATAAAAAATAGCAATTCTGGATTTCCTGATCGGGGGCAGTAGTTGCCCCGTCACGGTTTGCACCACCCATCGTTGGGTCACTGCCAGCCACAGCCTGCAAATTGGTTGTAACCACGTTTCTTTTCTTTGCTTAATCCCAAAAAGCCATGCCGGTAAAGACAGTCAACGACATCCGCACCTCGTTTCTTGATTTTTTTGCAAGCCACAAGCACCTGGTTTTGCCCAGTGCCTCGCTTTTGCCAGCACAGGATCCAACGCTGCTTTTCACAACGGCGGGGATGGTGCCGTTTAAGGACTATTTTTCTGGTGTGCGCACTCCCCCCTCCCGGCGCATCGCGACAGTGCAGAAGTGCCTGCGCACCACCGATTTGGAATCGGTCGGCCGCACCAAGCGGCACCTTTCCTTTTTTGAGATGCTCGGCAATTTCAGTTTTGGCGATTATTTCAAAAAAAAGGCAATCGAATTTGCCTGGCAATATGCAACGGAATTTCTGCCATTCCCGCCGGAGCGAATTTGGATCAGTGTTTTTGAAGAGGACGATGAGGCGTTCGAAATTTGGCATAAGCACATTGGCATTCCCAAAGAGCGGATTGTCAGGCTCGGCCGTGCCGATAACTTCTGGGGACCTGCCGGTGAAAGTGGGGCCTGTGGGCCGTGTAGCGAGCTCTATTTAGACCGTGGTGAGGAGTTCGGCACCGACGCTGCCAACCGTGCCCCTGGTGGGGGAGGTGAGCGTTTCTTGGAATTCTGGAACTTGGTGTTCAACCAATACGATTACCGGCAGGGGCAATACCGGCCATTGGCGCAGACTGGTATCGATACCGGAGCAGGGCTGGAGCGCCTCGCCACCTTGGTGCAAAACGTCGATTCGGTCTTTGATACAGACGAACTCGCCGCGCTGCGCAACGCGGCAGCCGCCGTTTTTGGTGTGGCTTACGAAGGCGAAGCAGTGGTGCCACTACGGGTCATCACCGACCATGTTCGTGCGCTCAGTTTTGCCATGGCGGATGGTATCTATCCCTCCAACGAATCGCGTGGCTATGTGCTGCGGCGCATCCTGCGCCGGGCAATGCTTTTTGGCCGCAGATTAGGGCAAAGCGAGCCAAAGCTCTACCAACTTTGCCATTCGGTGGCAAATATTTACGGCAAATTCTATCCTGAGTTGGGGCGCAGCACCGAATTTATCAGCCAATACATCCGCGAAGAAGAAAACCGCTTCCTACGCACGTTGGGTGCCGGAGCCGAGCGCCTGGAACAGCTTTTGGCGGATCTTGTTGACCGCAAACAGAAAGTTGTCCCTGGCAAAGAGGCTTTCATTCTCTATGATACGTTTGGCTTTCCGCTGGAACTCACCATAGAGCTGGCGGAAGCAGAAAATCTGCGCGTGGATGTTGCAGGCTTTAACGCCGAAATGGAAAAGCAGCGTGAACGTGGCCGTGCGGCTTGGAAGCAAGCGCTCGATCTGCCGCTGGAAAAATCACTGCGCAGCGAATTTACGGGCTACCATACACTCACCGATCGGGGTAAAATTGTGGCGCTTTTGCAAGGGCAGACCCAGACCGAAACGCTCAGCGAAAAAAGTGAGGGCTTACTCTTTGTCGTCACTGACCGTACTCCGTTTTATGCGGAAGGCGGTGGCCAACTGGGGGATACGGGTTTCCTGCGCACGGCGAGTGGTTCGGCGCGGGTTATCGACTGCCGCAGGCACAACGACGCCTGGGTGCACCTCGTCAGTGGGATTGAAGGCAGTTTGCGTGTCGGAGAGGAGGTCGAACTGAGTGTCGAACGCGAGCGCCGCCAGGCGTTGGCGCACCACCACAGCGCCACGCACCTCCTTAACGCCGCACTGCACAAGGTGTTAGGGAACCACATCCGGCAGAGTGGTTCCTTGGTCCATCCCGACTATTTGCGTTTTGATTTCACTCACCCCAAGGCGCTCACTCCTGAGGAGTTGGTGGCTGTCGAAGAAACTGTAAATAACGCCATCCAGCAAAAACTGCCCGTGGCAACGCTGGAATTGCCGAAAGCTGAGGCGGAAAAGCGCGGCGCGCTCATGACCTTCGGTGAAAAATATGGCGAAATCGTGCGTGTGGTTGAAATGGGCGATTTTTCCAAAGAATTCTGCGGCGGCACACACGTACAAAATACCGGCGAGATCGGATTTTTTATCATTGAAAAAGAATCCAGCCCCGGTGCTGGCAACCGCCGCATCGAAGCCTATGCCGGGCGCGCTGCAGTCAATGCGCTGCAAAAGCGTTTGGAGGCAGCAAAAACCCTCTTGGCACAAAGTAGCCTAAAACAACCATTGCGCAGTG
>JANWWX010000143.1 GCA_025057195.1 Leptospiraceae bacterium
TCTTCAGCCAAGCATAGCATCACGAATATAAGATGCGACACCGACCAGCGCAATGAAAACGCGAGAGTGTGTAGCGAGCTGTAGGTTTCCATGTCCCAATAGACCTGCACAATGGTGATGCCATCGCTGCCGTCGTTGTGCGAACGGAGTTTTTGCCGTGACGGTGGGTGCCGGCGCAGGTAGCGCAAGTAAAACGCTAAGTTTGCCATGACAAAAGCGTAGTGTTTATGGCAAAGACTCTCCGCCGGCACCGGCAGCGAGATGCTGGTTTTGCGTTTTTCGTTCATAAGCCCCTCTATATATTAAATACCCAAAAATCGCAGAATTTTTTTCAGTTTTTCTGAAAAATTTTTGCTGGGCTGTGGCTTAAAGGGCTTTTACATAGAACTCAGCATGCTGTGCGGCTTGTGTTTTTTGGTACCTTTGCTTGGGTGGTTACGGTAATAGTTAGTCGCAAAAAAGCGTTTCAGCGCCGCCGAGCGGGTTACACTAACACATCAGGAGTGGGTCAAGTTTGCCAAAAGCGTTTTTACCGGCGCTTTAAAGTCCAATTCCAAAAACGCCGGATTTTCCTGTTGGCTTTCCCATACGCCGATACACGAAGGGCAGCCACGCTTGCAAGGACAGCTCAAGATCTGTTCATAGGCCAGCTGGCAGAGAGCCTCGTAGTTGCTGGTCAATTTGTACGAAAGGCCAACTCCGCCTGGATAGTTGTCATGGAAAATGACTGCATAGTCGCCAAACTGGGGGTCACGGTATGCTGAGGAGACCGAGACGTCACGCCGGTCACAGAGCGCGATGAGGGGTGCCAGTTGTCCGAGCAGATAGGCTAAGCGGGTCAAGAGCGCAGAATAAAGTTCGGTATGAAGCGGCGGCAAGATGTGGGGACGCAACTCCCACCAGGCTCCCTGTGTGTGCATTTCGATTTCTGGCGTGTGGATTTGCCCCCAGCCGAGGTTCTCGCCAGTGGCAATTTTGATTTTTTTATAAAGGTGTGCTTGCCGGCGCAGCGTGAGTTCGCCCCAGTTGCGCACCAGCTTCGCCTCTTCACGCCTTTCATCAAGGTGCAAGATGCTGCGGTGCACTTTCTCGTGCGCGTCGGTGTAGTAGTCAGAGCGCACGGCAGTGACTTCGGCGCGGCGCTTTTCCCACTGCAGCGCATGCACATAGTAATGTCGGCCGGCGTGCATATAAATTGCCTCGTCATGGATTAGGAGCGGTGCGGAAAAATAGTCCACTTCGCCGATGACTTTCTCCTGCCCCGGTTGGGTTTTATCCACGATGACAAAGTTATCAGTTGCAGCCGAGCGCAGCGAAACATTGCTGGCAGGGTAAGCATCGCTCATCCAAAAATAGACACCGTTTTTTTCCAAAATGACGCGTTCTTCCGCAAGCTGCGCCATGAATTCATCCACCGGATAGCTACCGAAGGTATCGCCGGCATTGAAGCGTAGCTCATAGGCCGCACACTTGATCTGGTCTTGGTAGATCATCAGGTTGTCGGGATGGATGATGGCGGCTTCACCAGAGCTGGAGAAGATGTATTCAGGATGGTTGAGCAGGTACTGGTCGATCGCTGAGGGGGTTGCGATCAGGATTGCCAGCGACGGCTCTTTCTTTCTGCCCGCACGGCCAAATTGCTGGTAAAGCGAACTCAAGCGGCCTGGATAGCCAATGGAGACCACCGCGTTGAGCGCACCGATGTCGATGCCCAATTCTAAAGCGTTGGTGGAAACTACGCCGAGCGTTTCGCCTTCGCGCAGTGAGCGCTCGATGTGGCGGCGTTCCAACGGCAAGAAGCCACCACGGTAGCTGCGCACTTTTTGCGCAAGATGGTGTGGCAGTCTGCGCTGCAAGAGCTGTGCTAAAAGCTCAACGCGGTTGCGCGAGCGGGCAAAAAAAATCGTGGGGATGTGGTTTTGCAATAACCCTGCGCCCAGCCGTGCCGCCGCCTTGTACGGTGATTCGCTAATTTCTAAGCTGCGGTCATAAACCGGTGGATCATAAAACACAAAATACTTTTTGCCCTCGGGTGCTCCCGATTCGCTGATGACGGCGAACTCGCGTTCTGCCAGTTTATACGCTAACTCAGCGGGGTTGGCAATCGTCGCCGAGCAAAAAATATAGCGCGGGTGTGCACCATAGTGCGCAAGGATCCGATTGAACCGGCGCAGCACATTGGCCACGTGGGAGCCAAATACCCCAATATAAGTATGCATCTCGTCAATGACGATGGTAGCCAAGTTTTCAAAAAAGGATTTCCACATGCTATGGTGCGGTAAGATGCCAGAATGCAGCATATCGGGGTTGGTCAGCACAAAATCACCGGCTTTGCGCACAAAACGCCGCTCCTCTTCCGGTGTGTCGCCGTCAAAAGTATGGATGTGCCAGCTTTCGTTCAGCGCTTCGCTGTAGCGCCGGTACGCCGCAAGCTGGTCCTGCGCCAACGCCTTGGTCGGGAATAAGAAAAGGTGTTTACTTGTGTGCTGGTTTAGTTTTTTTTCCAAGATGGGTAACAAATAACAGAGTGTTTTGCCAGACGCCGTGGGTGTGGTCACGACAAAATCTTTGCCCGCAAAGTAGAGCTCAAAAGCAGTGCGCTGGTGGCTATAGAGCTGTTCGATCCCAAACTGGTGCAGCGCTGCACGCAGGGTGCTATTGAGCGCTTCGGGAAGCGGTACATAACTTGCTGGCTTTTCGGGTCTTTCAATCAATGCCCGGATGTTGCGCCCTTCTTGGCTGCGCAACTCGTCGAGAAATTGCTCCAGGTTCACTCCGTCCCTTCTCCCTGGAGTTCACGGAAATCATAAGCGATATGGAATAAAGCACGTCCCGGCACCACCTGTGGGTGCAAGTGCATGCCAAGGATGAAGCCATCGGTCTCCGAGAAAATCTCGGCACGCTTATGGCCAAAAAGATCAGTGATGGTACCTAAAAGCTGGCCAGCACGGACATGTTCCCCGGGTGCGGCATTAGGAATAAAAAGTCCCGACTGGGTGGCCCGCTGCCAGACGGCCTTGCGGTAGTAGCCCGGTGGTGTTTCGGGCAAAACGGCGGTGGTGAGAAAGGCGCGGGCTTCTTCCAAGAGGTGTGCGTCAATCAAATCCAAAGCAGCCAATAATTTCAAAAGCAGCACTAGCCCTTGCATCACAATTTTTTTTTCGAAGCGTCCGGTTTCCCCTGCTTCGATGAGAAACACGGGCTTGCCGGCTTTGCCAGCCTCTTTGCGCAGGCTTCCGGCGACGCCGCTGCTATTGAGGACAATTACCCCTGATAATTTCGCTGCCCAAGCGCGCATCGCATTTTCTTTCATGTTACCGCGCAAATGGGGAAAATTCCAGCGGTTGTAGCTGCCCGAATGCACATCGATGACATAATCCGATTCGGCGATAAACTGTTGCCACAGGTGGTATGCCAAGCGTGCGCCCTCCGAGCCGTCGCGCAGGCCAGGGAACATGCGGTTCAGGTCGCGCCGGTCGGGCAGGTACCGCGAGTGGTTGGCATAGCCCATCAGGTTGGCCACCGGCACCAGGCAGAGAGAACCACGTAAGGGTGCTCCCTCGAGGACTGCTGCCAACTCGTGCAGCATGCGCACGCCATTGAGTTCATCGCCGTGGATCGCGGCAATGCAGGTCACTTTTTTACCCGGCTGGCCGCCATTGCGGTAGAGGTAAGGAATTTGCCAAGGGCGGGCTGAAGCGTCTTCTTCAAACGAGAGAAAGCGCCGCTGCCATTGGTTACCGGTTAGTGTGGCGGTAAAAACCCCCATGGAATTATGTCTCTTTGTAGTTGGACCATGTTCGGGCAAGTAAAATCGGCCATATTGTCGGCTTGGCAAAAAACTCTCGACGGGCTGACCACAACCGATATTGTAGCGA
>JANWWX010000144.1 GCA_025057195.1 Leptospiraceae bacterium
AGCGCATGCCGGGAATTTCAGGGCCACATGGGGTGGCTGCTTTGTGCGAGGAGCAGCGCAACCCTGCACAAACTAGCAGGAGGCAGATCAGCCTACTTAAAAAAAACCGCACTATCCCCGGGTAGCTATGCCGTATTTCTGGTATTCTTTTTGGATGCGGCCGGTGAGCATCGCAAACCACATCCGCCAATCCGAAAGGAATGATTTAAGCGGATAGGTGAATGTCGCCGGACGGTTTTTTTCGATGAAAAAGTGGCCAACCCAGGCGAAGGCATAGCCGCTGACGAACGCTGCCAGCAATAAAAGGTATTGCTGCAGGACAATGGCTGCAATCAAGAACAGCAGACCACAGCTGGTGCCAATGAAATGGAGCAGGCGGTTTTTGGCATGCGCATGCTCGTGCAAATAAAAGGGCCAGAATTCATTGAGTGTTTGGTAGCGCTCTTTCTGCCAGGCCGGCTGTGCTGGCGGTTTTGCTTCTGTTGCAGCTTTATTTTTGGTTCTGGCTTTTGGGACCTTTTTGCCAGATGGCTTCTTTTTACTACGTTTCATGTTCGGTACCTCCTTTTGTGCGTTAGTTTTTGCGCATCCGTAAAAATAAAGCCTATTTTACGGCATCACGCGCCCGGCGTGCCTTGGCCAAAAGTTCTTTGGGATAAAGTTCGCCCACAAGTTTGTCCTGCACACGCAGTGCGGTCGCTTTGAGCTGTGCCAGATCCTCAGGGTTGGGCTCCACCTTGCGGATGCCTTTGTTCAAAAGCACCTCTAACGATTTTTCGTTTTCGCGCCTCAGCTCTTCCGTCAGCTCGCGTGCCGATTTTTCGAGGGCGGCTTGCACAATTTTTTTGTGCGCAGCACTCAACTTGTCAAAAGCGGTTTTGGCAATCAGGGTAGCGCCGATGGCATTGGCCAGCCGGGCATTAGTCAAGTAGTTGGCTTCGCGGAACCACTGC
This sequence comes from Leptospiraceae bacterium, assembly GCA_025057195.1. GTDB lineage: Bacteria > Spirochaetota > Leptospiria > Turneriellales > Turneriellaceae > JANWWX01. The sequence continues at coordinate 954 of JANWWX010000144.1, forward strand.
AAACCAATCGCCCCGTAAGGAGGAGCATAGAAGGCATCGATGCCGCCGGTCTTGAGCTGCGGCAACACCGCCTCAAAACCAAGATAGACGGGCACCAAACCATATTCGGCCAGCATCGCCCGCACCAGTGGATCGCCTTTGGGCGCCCAGATTTTGACTCCCTGCATGTCGGCGGCACGGCTTATCGGTTTATTCTTGCTCATGAGATAGACAAAGCCATTTTCGCCAAGCCCGGCCAGCACCAAACCCTGCGCCAGGAATTTTTGCGCCAGATCGGGATAGAGCGCGGCTCTGACCGCATCGATCTGCCGAGTGTTTTCAAAAAAGAACGGCAATTCGAAGATGCGCACCTCGCTGACAACGGTACCTAAAGTCTGGCCGGTGAACGAGGCGATGTCGATTGTACCGCTACGCAGCTTGCGCATGACCGAGGGCTCGTCTCCGGCAATGCCGCCATAAAAAACGCGCAGCTTGATCTCCCCTTTCGTCTGTTGCTCGATCTCGTCTGCGCACCTTTTGATCACGCGCGCCCACAGCGTATTTTCTGGGGCGAGCGTGGCATATTTGAGGATAGTTTCTGCGCTGGCCGAGACAGTAAAAAATAAAGCCAAAGTTAAAAATAGTGCCCGCTGCATGCGATTAGTTAATACCAGTTTTTTTTGCTGCCCGTACAGTATTTTTCTTCACCGCCTGAGGGCAGAGCGCTGTTCAGCCATCGCATGCTGCGCAAGAAAACGACAAATCCGGCACCGCGCATTGTGACAATCATGGACACCACGCTGCGCGACGGCGAGCAGACTTACAATGTGTCCTTTACGCCGTCCGAGAAATTGCAGGTAGCGCGGCTTTTGCTCGAACAAGCGAATGTCAACTTTATTGAAGTGGGCTCGGCTCGGGTCTCGCGCGGGGAACTCGAAGCGGTGCAGCTCATCACCGACTGGGCAAAGAGAACTGGTGGCAAGGCAATGCTCCGTCGCATCGAAGTTTTGGGCTTTGTCGACGAAAAGCGTTCGGTGCAGTGGCTGCTGGAGGCGGGAGCCGTGACCCTCAACATGCTAACCAAAGGCAGCCTGAACCATCTTACCCGGCAGCTGCGCAAGACTCCGGAGGAACATTTTGCCGACATCGCACGCACCATCGAATATGCCAAAAAGCATGACCGGTTGGTCAATGTCTATCTGGAAGATTGGTCGAATGGCTGGCTGCATTCGCGGGATTATGTCTTTCGCTTTTTGGACTTCTTGATGACGCAACCAGTGGAGCGGATCATGCTGCCCGACACGCTGGGCATCTTGTATCCCACACAAGTGGCTGAGGCATTCCAAGAAATCACGCGACGCTATCCGGGAAAACACTTTGACTTCCACCCACACAACGACTATGGCTTAGGTACGATCAACGTGCTCGAGGCGATCCGCGCCGGCGCGCATGGGGTGCATACCACCGTCAATTGCTTGGGCGAGCGCACGGGCAACGCCTCGCTGGCCGAGGTTGTCGCCGGTATCCACGACCACCTCAATTTGCGCACAACAGTCAACGAAAAAAGCCTCTACCAACTTTCGCGCACGGTCGAGACCTTCTCGGGCAAGCGGCTAGCCGCCAATGCCCCGATTGTTGGCGAGGATGTCTTCACGCAGACGGCCGGCATCCACGCCGACGGCGACAAGAAGGGAGGACTTTACGAAAGCAAACTTTTGCCGTCGCGCTTTGGCCGCAGCCGGCGCTATGCACTCGGTAAGCTTTCGGGCAAGGCTTCGCTCGATCAGAACCTCAAAAAACTCGGCATCTCGCTTTCACCCGAAGAGCATGCCCAAGTGCTCGCCCGCATCATCGAACTGGGCGATCAGAAAAAGCAAGTGACTCCGGAAGATTTGCCGTTCATCATTAGCGAGGTGCTCAAAAAAACCGAAAACAAGGTGGTAGAGATAAGCCAGGTCACGGTGACTTCGGGGCTACACATCAAGCCGGTCTGCTCGCTGACCGTGCTTTACCGTGGCAAACCCACACAGGTTTCGGGGCAGGGTGAGGGAGGCTACGACGCATTCATGGTGGCACTGCGGCTCTGGGCGAAGCAATATAAGATCCGGTTACCAGCGCTCATAGACTATGAGGTGCGCATTCCCCCGGGCGGCCAGACTTCTGCGTTGGTCGAGTGTAAAATCACCTGGGACCTCAAAGGATTACCCCTCGCAAAAAATAAAAAGAGCGGTGATCACACGATGTTCGGAGGCGAATTGATGCCCGGCCGTGACAGCCACATCCTCACCACACGCGGCGTCGATCCCGACCAAGTCATCGCCGCTATCCGGGCGACCGAGCGCATGCTGAATATTGTGCTGCCACGCTAGCATGGCCAAAATCGCCATTGTTTATAAAAATCCGGTGGCCGATAAAAATCGCCAGGCGCTGCGCCGGCTCAGCATGGAGTTGAGAAAGCAAGCCGAAAGTGCTGCCGTCGCCCACGAGAAAACTTTGGAAAATCTGAAGACGGCGCTAACGCAGCTTGGGCTTGTCGCCACTTGGTTTGAGCGCAACAAACTCCGCCAAAGCCTGGACCGTTTTGCCTTAGTGATTTCTCTGGGCGGGGATGGCACGTTTATCCACACATCGCATTTCGTTTCTGAGACACTCCTTTTGGGCATCAACTCTGCTCCCGAGCACAGTGTCGGCCACTACTGCCGCTATGCCTTGCGCACACCGCATGACCAAAAACGCTTGCATGTCTTGCTTGAAAAATGGGGGTCAGGAAAAATCCTTCGGGAGAAAAAATTGCTGCGCTTATGCGTCGAATATGGCAACCGGATGGCACCTTTTCCTGTGCTCAACGACGTGCTTTTTTCAGAGCAAAATCCGGCGGCGATGTCTCGTTATCTTTTGCGCTACCGCGGGCACAGCCATTTCCAAAAAAGTTCTGGTT
>JANWWX010000145.1 GCA_025057195.1 Leptospiraceae bacterium
CGGCATGCCAGGCGTCCTCGCAGATCATCACTGCGGTGCGGCCGCATGTGCCTTCGTAAGTAGTGAAGCCATTGCCGCGGTGGAAATACCGCGCCTCGTCGAACATACCATAAGTAGGCAAAAAAATCTTGCGGTGGAGATGGCAGACTTTGCCCGCTTTACAGACAGCGGCGGCGTTAAAAATCGCGTTCCCTTCTCGTAAGGGCAAGCCTAAAATCCACTCACAGCTCCCCGCTGGATCGAGCAAAGCCGCCATTTGTACAATTTCTTTGTATTCTAACGCAGCCAAGGCGGTTACACTTTCCATCAAATACCCGCTCAATGCCAGTTCGGGGAGGACCACCACATCGGGGGGATTCTCCAAAGAGGTTACTTTTTGTGCGAGGTCTTGCAGGGTTTTTTGGTTTCGCTGGGGTTGCCCCAATACCGGCACGAACGGCACACACAAAATCCGTAGTGGTCTTGGCATCATTGTATTTGGATGTCGTAGGGTAGCAAGAAGAGGAATTTCTCTTCCCGAATGGCTTCTGTCCGGGCAGTCAGGCGTATGGCTTGCTGGACAATTTTGGGTAAAAGCAGTTTCTGCGGGTCGCCCAATCCCAGCAGTGTCTGGCTCTCAGCAGGATAGATTTGCAATTGGTAATAATTTTCATCGAGCCCAGCCCGTTCACGCGCCAGTTCAATGGCCAAAAGTAGCCCCCCGAAGCGATCAGCCAATTTTTTCTCCAAAGCATCTTTCCCGCTCCAGACTCGTCCACCAGCCACTGGCCGCACCTGCTCAGGGGTGGTGCCGCGGTTTTCGGCAACGCGGCTCAAAAAAAGTTCATAAAACTCTGTGAGTTGCTCCCGGATGAGCAGGCGTTCCTCGGCAGTGAACGCTTCGCTTTCGGAAAAAATAGCAGCACGCTTATGGGTTTTGAATGTGTACTTGCGCACGCCCAGCCAGTCGTAAAGCCCACGCAGGTTGAATTTTCCGGCGAATATGCCAACCGAACCCGTGATGCTGAGTGGGCTGGCTAAGATGGTGTCCCCACTGACGGCGATGTAGTATCCCCCTGAAGCCGCGGTGTTGCCCATGGTCACCACAATTGGGAAATCCTTGCCGCGTGCTGATTTGACCTCGCGGATCTTGTTCCAAATGATATCGGAGGCCAGCGCCGATCCCCCCGGGGAGTCGATCCGGACTACCAATGCCTTGGTGTCGCTGTCTTCTTTGATTCGATTAAGGGCATCTTGGATGGTATCCGAACCGACCGTGCCACCTAAAAAGAGGCTTTCGGGGCGTGAACTGCCAGAGACAATTTCACCAGCGAGCACCAAGACCGCAATGGTGGGTTTTTTCCCCCAGGAGTCATCGAAAAAGCGTGTCTGGGCATATTCCTGCGCGCTCACCAACCAATGGGGGACTGGTAAGCTCCGGGCAGTTAGCTGCTCTTCGACGTCGGTGAAATAGGCTATCTCATCAATCAATCCAACTGCCTGTGCTTTGCTCGCCGTAAAAATGCCTTTGTCAAAAAGAGTGTTGAGTTCTCCTTCTTTAATCTGAGTGCGGCTTGCGGCAATCGCAGCACGGATTTCTTCCATGCCGGATTTCAAAATGGCCTCGAGTTGCTCACGGTCAAATTGTGTCGGCTCCGAACGCGTCAACCGATCGGGGGCGCTCTTGTAATCGCCAATCGCGATGAATTCTGCGCGGATGCCTAACTTGGCAAGCAGGTCCTTAACAAAATATGCCTCCGCCTTGAGTCCAGAGATATCGAGGATTCCTGACTGCGGCATGTAGATGCGGTCAGCCATGCTGGCGATGTAATATTCTTTGTTGCCCGCACTCTCTAAAAAAGCATAGACTGGTTTTTTTTGCTGGAAGCGCAGCAGGGCATCACGCAACTCGTGCGCCTGTCCCCAGCCACCGGAAAACTCCCGTCCGGTCAGTACAATCCCGCGGATCTGCGCATCGTCTTTGGCCTTTTCAATCGTCCGCAGTAATTCCACGAACGTGAAGTTTTCAGACAAAAAGAGGAAGCCTTCTTCTTTGCGTTCGGGAACAGGATCGTCCAGCCGGACTTGCAGATAGCGCCCCAAGGCAGCGATGCCCGTCGGATAGCGCTCTCTGCCAATGAGGATGCCACCACCGAGCAAGGCACCGCTGTCTTGTGGGGTGCTCGCCTGGAGCGAAAGCTGGCTGACGTATTGGGCGAAGCGCAAACCGAAAAACGCCCCGGTCGCTTCGCTATAACCACCATAGAGCATGGTGCCTGGCCAAACGGCAGCTTCCGCGATGTACTTAGGGGATATTTTCGCCCACGTGCTCTGGGGGTGGATATTGGTGTCGATAGAGAATGTGAAATTTTCTGTCAGCCGCCCAGGCAAGGGACGGATGCCGACGCCGATATCCCAGTAGGTATCCAAGACCATCCCGCGGAAGAGGGGCTTATTGAGCGCACGGCCTACTGCCCCCAAAGAAATCCGCCGCCATGGCCGAAAAATGAAACCTAAGTCCCATTGGCTATAGTTATCGAGATATGCTAACGTAGAATCGTACCAACTATAGGAAGTACCTATGGCAAAAGAACCTGTATTGACGATGCCCATCCCCACATTGTAGCGCCTGGCGTAATCATTCGTATCGGCAAGCCGCCACTGTGTGGAAAAGGCGACTCCCAAAAGATTGAGGAATACCATGTGGTCGCTGATGCGATCAGTGGGGTTGCGGCCGTAAAAATATCCAAGCTGTAGGGCATGGAATGCCAGTCCGGCTGGGTTGAAATAAAGGCTCGTGGTGTCGTCGGAGGTGGCCACAGAGCGCTGCGGCAGGTTGGGGGTGTCGATCATGCGGTTGGTCAAAAGGGCATCGCGCTGGACCGGTGCGGTCTGTGCCCCGAGGCCTGGCGCCAGCCCAAACAAAAGCACAAACCCAAAGAGCGCAGCGTTGCGAGGAAAACTTTTTGCCATTTCCCACAAATTTTTTTGTTGGGCGCTATTCACCGGATAATCTTAAATGTTTTGGCAATCAGACTGACCGCACTGCCGTGGAGTTCACGGGCAGAGGATTTTAGGTATTGCTCCAGAATCCAGACACGGTTGCCAACCGTATAAACCGCAAGCCCGTAAAAAACCTCTTCCTCATCCTCGATGGCTTTATAGGCTCCGATGCAGGCGTCACTGGCACCAGCAGCGCGCAGCTGTCTCTCGCTGACCCGGCGTTGTTCTTCGGCGATTAGGTTTTTCCATTCGTTTTTGGCCTCCCAGCTGGCAAGCAGTTCACAGGCACTTTGTGACTTTTTTTCTTGCCGGAACTCAACTTTAACCCTGGCCTTGTCATCGCTACTTTTGATCACCAGAGTGCCACCTAGCTTGGACTGTGTCTCGCTGATGTTCCAATCTGCCGGGTAATTGATACCGACTTGCAGTCTCCGGCTTTGGTAATTTTTTTCGGCAGGTTCGGCGGCAAAAAGCAGGGAAGCAACGCAGGCGAGGCATGCCATCCTTTTTTCCACAACGCGCTAATTTGGCAGATAGTCATGGCCACAAGGATTTTTAGGCATGGCGCAGGGTTTTCGGCTTTACAATTTTGGCTCGCCAATTTGGCGATGTTTTAGGGACATTACGTATGCGCCGATCGTTGGGGTTGGTCTTATGGTTGCTGCTCCCAGCAATTCCAGCCCATGCGACTGTGGTTTCCGGTGGTGTTTTGGATTTAACGGCAGGTTGGGATGGCGTGCTCCGCCTCGACGGTGCCTGGGCATTTTTTCCGTCTGAATTCATTGACCCCAAGCTGCCATGGCAGGTGCGTGCAACCATCGAAGTCCCCGGCAGCTGGGGTGCCCGCCGTGCTGACCTGATGCCCTCGCACCAGGGATTTGCC
>JANWWX010000146.1 GCA_025057195.1 Leptospiraceae bacterium
CAGGAGGGCCACACCGTTATTGCACCGCTTTTGCCTGGCCATGGTACCAATATCCGTGACTTTGCCAAAACCCGCTATGAACACTGGTTGGCTGCCGTGCGCTCGGCGTACCTGCGCGAGCGGCCCCGGTTTCGCCATTTTTTCCTCATCGGTTTTTCGATGGGCGGTAATTTGTGCCTGACCCTTGCTGCAGAACTTGCGCGCAACGGCATCCGCCATAACAACGCGGTACTGCCACCGACAGGCATTGTTGCCATTGCCGCACCGGTCGCGATCAATGGCATCCTCAATAGCAAAATAATAATCAAAGATGCACGGCTTTTTTTCTCAGGGATTGTCAAAAATTTTGTGGACCATGTGAGCAAAAGCCGGACGGCGCTGGCCGAACAAGTGCTCACGCCATGGGTCGGTTATAGCGAAGCCTATACCCTTGGCCCACTGCATTCTTTTAAATTGAACGTCGGCAAGGTGCGCCGCCAGCTCTACCGCATCCGGGCGCCACTCTGCCTAATCCATGCTCGCAGCGATAAAACCGTCCATATTGAAAACCTGCACTACATCTTCCGCAAAGTGGGTTCGCGCGAAAAGCGCGCTTATGTTTTTGATCTCGATGAAAATTTGAGCACGCACCATGTTCTGGTGACACACCACCTGGTACGCGACAAGGTATTCCATTATGTGCTGAAGTTTGCCCACGACACGCTGCGCGAGTTTGACCTCAAACCGGCGATTTTCAACCCGGGCGGTGACAAGCGGCAGTGGGTGGAAAAATTGCGCCGCTTCCGCGGTTTTCTTGTGGGATAAACAAGTGTCCAGAGGCTTATTTATGTCACTTCTTGCCACACTTTTTTTTCATGAACTGCACCCCCGAGCACCGAAAATGGAGTGTGGAGCTGAGCATCCGGGTCTATCAAAAGGACGGAGAGTTCGTTGCCAACTGTCCTGAGCTCGATCTTTATACCTATGGCAAAACTGCCGAGCAGGCGCGCACGCGCTTGGGGCATGTGATTGCCTTTTATGCCAATACCGCCCGCGAGCTGGGCTATCGCATCGATGCCACGGAAATTCTGGCGCAGCTTAAAACGCCAGCACCGCAGCGCCACGATAGCTACCTCAATTGAACTAACGCTCGGTACGTAGGGCGCTCAAAACCATTCCAAACATCACCAAGTGCACCACCAGCGAGGTGCCGCCGCCAGAAACGAGCGGCAAGTTGATGCCCTTGGTGGGCAAAAGTCCCATGGTGACCCCGCTGTTGATGATCACCTGCAAGATGATGCTGAGCAAAAAACCAGTGGCGATGAGGCGGGAAAAATCGTCGCGCAAGCGCGCTGCCAGAACTAAACCATAGATGGCAATGGTAAAATAAATCAGGAGGAGGGCGATCACACCGATTGCGCCGAAATCCTCGGCAACGATCGCCAGGATAAAATCGGTGTGCCGCTCCTGCAGGTGGTGGCGGATCAGTTCGGCACCAAAACCTTTACCCGTAAGACCGCCGGCCAGAAAGGCTTTCATCGAGGCGACCAACTGGAAGCCAGCGTCAAAGCGCGACTCCCATGGATCGAGGAATGCTTTGATCCGGGTCATGCGGAAAGGGGTTTTGATGATTGCATAGACAAAAATTGCCAACGCAACAGTCAGCGATAAAAATTGCAGCGAAAGAGGATAGCGCGTGAAAAAAAGCAGCGCCCCGGCGACAAAAAGTAAGTGCACGGCTGTACCCAGATCTTCTTCAATGGCAATCAAAAAAACAGGCAGGGCAATCACAGCAAGGGTGATACCTATTAACCGCAAATCGACACGCTCTGCCTGCGCGTAAATGCGCGCCAGGACAAGCACCACCGCCACTTTGGCAAAATCGGAAGGCTGCAAGGAAATCCCGGCGATGGCAAGCCAACGGCTGGCACCACCGGCACGCCGGCCGATACCGGGGACAAAGACCAAAAGCAAGAGGATTAGCGTTACGAAATAGAGCGGCCAGGCCCAACTGCGGTAGTGGCGTGGTGGGGTTTGCGTCAACGCCAGGAGGGCTAGAAAGCCAATGCCGGCAGCAACCACCTGTTTTTTTAGAAAAAAATAGGGGTCGTTGAACTGTTCACGCGCCATGAAAGACGACGAAGCAAGCAAGATATTGAGACCAAAGGCGACCAAAACTAAAATCAAGGTGAAAAGTAGCAAGTTGGTCGGATAGTGGAAAGTGGCGAGCGGTGGCTTTTGTTCTCGCATCAACCGGTGGTGGCAAAATCGGCTGCCCGCAGCTTGGCCTCGCGTTCGGCCAAAAGTAGCGCTTCGATCAACTCATCGAGCCGACCGTCGAGTACCTGGTCGAGGTTGTGCGCGGTGTAGCCGATGCGGTGGTCGGTGACACGGTTTTGTGGGAAATTGTACGTCCGGATTTTTTCGCTGCGGTCGCCTGAGCCAACCTGCGCGCGCTTTTCGCTGGCATATTTTGCTTGGTTTTCCTGGCGCTGTTTTTCAGCCAGCCGCGCCAGGAGGACTTTCATTGCCCGGGCACGGTTTTTGATCTGCGACTTTTCGTCTTGGCAAGTGACAACGATGCCGGTCGGGATATGGGTGATGCGTACTGCCGACTCTGTTTTATTGACATGCTGGCCACCCGCACCTGAGGCACGGAAAACGTCGATCCGCAGATCGTTGGGATTGATCTCGACTTCCTCTTCGTCGGCTTCAGGGATAACGGCCACAGTCACCGCCGAGGTGTGGATGCGGCCGCTGGCCTCGGTAACCGGCACCCGCTGCACACGGTGTGTGCCAGCTTCCAGGTGCAGGAGTTCATACGCTTTCTCGCCGCTGACCAAAAGCACCACTTCCTTGATGCCGCCGAGGCCAGTGTCCTGCAGCTCTTGCACCTCGTAGGGTATTCCGTGGGCATCGAGAAACCGGGTATACATGCGGAAAAGATCGCGTGCAAAAAGCGCTGCCTCTTCGCCACCAGTGCCGGCGCGGATTTCCAAAAAGACATTGCGTCCCGCAGCGGCGTCTTTTGGCAAAAGCTCGTACTGTAACTTTTGTGCCACTTGGCTATACTCCTCACGTAAGGAACGTAGCTCGCGCACAAACTCAGCCTTCATGGCCGGATCGGTTTCGGTCTCGGCAGCCTCTTCACACTCGGCGATTTGCTTTTTGAGTGCCAACCAGCGGGAGGCAAGTTGTGCGGCTGGCTCAAGCCGCGCCCGTTCGCGCGAGAGCTTGGCCAAGCGGTCGGTATCACCACTGACCTGTGGATCCGCCAGCCTTTCCTCGAGCGCGCGGAAGTTATCGAGCACAGCGCGCACATTGTTTTCATTCAGCTCTGCCATAAAGCTATGCTCCCACCCGGAGTCGAACTGGGGTCTTCGCCTTAGGAGGGCGCTGCTCTATCCGTCTGAGCTATGGGAGCCTGTACGGATTCCGGTTGCTATTGAGAGCTGAGACAGGCGCACAACCAGATAATCGATCGCGCGCGCAAACGCCTGGCTGCGGTGGCTGTGTTGCCGTTTTTTCTCTGGCGGTAACTCACCCCAGGTCTGGTTTTCCCCATCCGGAATAAAAATGGGATCGTAACCAAAACCTCCACTACCGCGACGGCTTTCGGCGACCCTACCCTGGCAGCGGCCAAAAAAATAAATGGGGTTACGGCCATCTTCCAAAAGCACGACACAGGCGACAAATTGGGCAGTGCGTTTATTTTCAGGAACACCTTGCAGTGCGCGGAGGATTTTTTCGCAACGCGAGGCGTCGTCCGGTGCGTAGCGGGCCGAATGCACTCCCGGCGAACGTCCGAGCCGTTCCACTTCAAAACCCGAATCCTCGGCCAGGACAAAACCGGAAACTATTTTC
>JANWWX010000147.1 GCA_025057195.1 Leptospiraceae bacterium
CAAAAATCCCCACCGGGTTTCAACAATTGGAACAAATTGGTTTCGGTGAGATAGCGGCTGACGCTATCATCGGTGAGCGGTGTACAGTTGATGCCGAGCACACGCCGCACGCCCAGTTCGCGCAGCGCATTACCGGGTACATTGTTGATAGCACCACCATCCACCAGATAATGGTTATGGTAACGCACGGGGGCAAAGATCACAGGCAGGCTCATGCTCGCCCGCAGCGCACGCGAAATCAGTCCCTTGCGGATGCGGATTTCCTTGCCCGAGATGAGATCGGCAGCGATGATAGTTAAAGGCCGTGGCAAATCCTCAATGCGCATCTTGCCAAAAAGCCTGCGCAAGATGCGGTTCATGCTGCGGTCGCGGAAGAACGCGATAAAGGGCAGGTTATAGCGTAAAATGCCTTTGTCGGACGGCAAGTGCTTGCGGAAAAGCTCGCTGATCTCGCGCGCGCTCAGTCCCATGGCATAAAAAGTGGCAATCAGTGCACCCATGCTTGTCCCTGCCACATGGTCGAATTCGATTTGCTGACGTTCGAGTTCTGACAAAATGCCAATTTCGCTCAACGCCCTCGCCCCGCCGCCGCCAAAAGCGATGCCCTGCGTGTTGTCGCAGAGGATGCGCGCGAGGGTGGTGCACTGCAGCTTCAGGATGCGTTCTTGGGGTTTTTCATCTTTTTTACCGAGCCGGATACGGTAATGCACTTTGAGTCCCAGTTTCTCTTCGATTTCTGGAATAGTCAGGTGGTCTGGCTGCGCGCGGTGGAGCAGCGATAACACGGGATTCATGACCGGCAATCTTTTGCGGACGTCTGGTACTGACAAGAGCCGATCCAACCAGCCAATCGTGGTCGCATCCTCTGAGACAGTAAGCACCAACCGGTCAGCCATCTGCAAAAGCGCACACGCGGTAGTGAAACCTAAATCGGCAAAATGTATCGCCAAATAGGCTGAGGTATTGCGAGTCAAAATTTTACTGACCCTTTGCCGCAGCTCTGCGCTGCCACTTGCACCGCGTAAAAATTCAGGCTTCAGAAAGACCATTCCCGGGATACGCTGCTCAACCACCGCGTTGGATAAATGACTATAAACTAAAAGATAATCCTGTGCGCTGGTACAATAGAGGTGCAAGATAAAACCCAGTTCATTCGGATTTTTTTGCCCACGCACGATGTTACTGCGCAGCCGCCACGCCTCGATCTTAGTCAGATTCAAAAGCAGCCGTGGATATTTATGTAAAATGGTCTCCAACTCTGCCTTGCGGATGCCCGCCAGCCAGGCATCGGTGAGTGCGCGCACCTGGCCGGAGTGGCGTTCCCCGGTCAACAAAGCCACTTCGCCGACAACGTCACCTGGCGTGAGCGAGGCGATGCGCACCACTTCGCGCGGCCCAGCCACCCGCTCAACGCGGAGTTTTCCCTCCACCACAAAATACATGACACGGCTTTTTTGGTTTGCCTTAAAAAGTAGCTCTCCCTTGCGCACATGTTGCTGATGGAAATGTTTTAGGATGCGCGAAAGCTGGTTTTCCTCGATACCGCGAAAAAGGGGGCTTTTGCGGGCAACCGCAAGCAAAAGGCTATGTCTCATTTTCTACTGAGTAAGACCCGGTAGCGGGCACGGTCGGCAAGTAAGATGCGGACATAGTGGTATGTTTCCCAAAACGGGATTTCTTCGATGAAAATGTCGGTGTCGGGGTTGAGTTTTTTGCGCCATTCCAGCAGTCGCCCTGGCCCCGCATTGTACGCAATCGCGATCGCCAGGAAATCGGCGGCATAGTTCTGGCGCAGCTGTCGCAAAAATGCTGTCCCCAAGCGGATGTTGTCTTGCGGGTCAAAGAGATCAAACTGCGTGAGTTTTTCCTGTCTTGCCAACTGGCGGGCAGTAGCCGGTAAAAGCTGCATCAGCCCCCGTGCGTTGGCAACGCTGACCGCCTGTGGGAAAAACTGCGACTCCTGGCGGATGAGCGCAAACACCTCTGCCGGTTCGAATCCGGCACGGGCAGAATAGCGCATGACCAGCTCGGTGAAAGGACGGGGGTAAAGCATGTCGCGCAAAAGCGGAGGTAACTCTGCCACAAAAGGCGCAAACTTTTTTTCCCGTAAATACATTTTGACACCGTAAAGTGCGATGTCTGGTTTTTGTGCGACATGGCCGAGGGCGGCCAGGATTTTATAAATTTGTGGCCGTTCTTCTTTACGCAAAAGCTCGCGCATCTCGTCACGGCTGTCTGCTGCTAAAAGTAACAAAGCCAAGCGCTGCTCACCCGATAAATTTTTTGCTAACCCTTGGATTTCTTTTTCAAGCTTTATCAACTCGTCAGGTATGCGCAGATTTCCGGCTGCCGCCAGGTCACCCTGGAGCAGGGCATTGAGCAGTTCGGCCCCGCGCGTACCATCAGATTTAAAGTTTTTCGCCCACGCCCGTTGGGTGTTTAATGGATTTTCTAAAAGACGAAAGTAGTAATAGTCATCTGCATAGTTTTCTGCAATTTCTGCTAAAAGCACACGGGTCTTTTCGGGATCTTTGGTATCGTAATGTCTTGCCAGAAAATAGCGCGCACCGGCACCAATTTTGAGCCCTTGCGTCAAGTGGCGCAGTTCTTCTAAGCATGCGATATCCCAAGGTTGTTCGGATTTTTTTTGTGGCAGGCAGGTGCGCAAGAACACACGCTCTGCCAGCACCGATTCCGCATCAAATTGGCGGATATAGTGTGCCGCCAGCGTGCGCGATTGCAAACCGAAATCGCCATTACGTAGCGCAAGCCGCAGCAAGCACTGATAGCCGGCTTTGCTGGTTGGTTGTAGTGGAAAAATTTTTTCCAGCAGCCCGAACTGCCGTTTTTTGAGCAAACGCTCGCAAATATCCAATGCTACTTTCTCATTTTGTAAAATTTCCTGTTGCGCAGGCATGGCAATCTGTTCTAAACCTGAAAACTGGCGCAGGTCGGACAATAACCGGACGGCGTAGTGGCTAAAAAGCAGTCGGTGATTTTCAGGGATTGCTCGTTGTGCCAGTGTCTGGAATAGGCGCTGCGCGCTGGCCATATCTTTCGCCACCCGCAAGGCTTCCATCAGCCGGATGCGCAGCTCCAAGGGTTCTAACTGGTAAATGCGCTGGCCAAGCATTTGCCGCAACAGGACACCACTTTGCGCAAAGGGAAAGTCAGCCTCGGGGCTTTCCAGCACCTTGAATGCTATTTTTTGTGCCTCGCTAATTTGGCCGGCTCGGTAGAATGCATCGGCTGTAAAATACAGCGATTCGGGATCGCCGAATTGTTCGGCATGTTTTTGCCAATGCGCAATGGTCGCAGTTTCTTTTGGCGCTAATGCAGTCAAAATTTTGCCACGCAAAAGAGAAATTTTGCGCGCCAAAACTTGCGGGGAATTTTCTGCCAAAGCCAAAATATCGAGCGCCTCGCGGTGTAGCGCTTCTTTTTCTGCCAGCTCCGCGAGGTGATAAGCGGCATAACTGAAAAGCGGTGAGCGCTCGCTGGGGGGAATTGTGGCAAGCGTTTGGCCGGCACATCCGAAACTTTGGCAGGCGATTGCGCGTGGCTGCTGCCGTGCAGCCATGAGGAATTCCTGCACGGCACTCTCTTTATTGCTGCGGGCTTTGTGGTAGTGTATCAGGTAATTGTTCTGGGGATGGTAGCCCTCACCGGCATAGCGGGCAAGCTCTGCGTTACCCGAAATCTGGCAGGCAAAAAGTAAGATGGGAAAAACTGCACTGCGCCGCACGGGCGCTAACCGCGGATCGGCAACGGTGGCACAACGATTTTTGTTGCTTACTTTGCCGCC
>JANWWX010000148.1 GCA_025057195.1 Leptospiraceae bacterium
CGAGCGCTCGCCGCGCAATGGCCGAATCTCCCTCAACGCACCATAGAGCGAAAAGCTTTCGAGCACGATCCCAATGCCCAAAACAGCAATCGCAAGCCAGGGATACTGCAGTGGTTCCGGTTGTTTGAGCTTATGCAGACCTTCATAAATTGAAAAGAGTCCCCCGACGGAGAATAGCAGCAACGCCACCATGAACGACCAAAAATACGAAACTTTGCCATAGCCCAATGGGTGGAGCGCCGTAGCTGGGCGTTCTGCGCGCTGCATGCCCAGAAGCAAAAGCAGTTGGTTGCCGCAATCCGCAAACGAGTGGATCGCCTCCGCCATCATCGCGCTCGAACCTGTGGCAAGCGCTGCTGCCGTTTTGGTCAATGCAATACCGGCGTTGGCCAGCAGGGCATAATAGACCGCCTTCTTGCCAGTAGCCATTTTGCGAAAACAAAAATCTGCATGACGTCGCGGCAACGATTTCTACGCAGCCTGCATGCGGCGTGGAGGACATTTGGCCTCGACTCTTTTATTTTTTGCTGTCTTTTCTAGCTGCACCAACCGAGAAAAGACCGAAAAAGAAAATGCGCTGCGCGAGGCAGAGCGCCTGGCGGCAATCCTCGAGTCGCCAGACCGGCAGCGCTGGCAGATGCCAGAGCGTGTGATCGCCGAGCTGAAGTTAAAAAAAGGGGATGTCGTGGCCGATATTGGCGCGGGCACAGGCTATTTCGCGCGCCGCATTGCAGAAAAAGTGGCACCTACTGGTCTTTCGATTGGCTTCGACGTCAACCCGGCATTGGTCGAATTCATGCAGCGCGACGCAGTAGCGCGTGGGCTTTCCAACTACCAGGCACGGCTCATTGCCTCGCACAATCCTGCCTTAGAAAAAAATTATTATGATTTGATTTTTTTCTGCAATACCTACCAGCACTTAGAAAACCGGGTCGAGTATTTCAAAAGCCTAGCCGAAAGCCTAAAACCAAAAGGCCGGATCGTGGTCATCGACTTCATCCGCTTGGAAAAAACTGACGAGGAATCTGGTGAAGTTCCAGAAAATCTGGTCGATAAGAAAACTGTGGTGCGTGAATTCCGCCAAGCTGGATTTAAGTTGCGCCGCGACCTGCGCTTTTTACCGTCGCAGTATTTCTTGGAATTTGTGAGGGAAAAGTGATCCGCTATTTTACCCAATTGTTGCGACCCGCCCAACCGTGTGGTGGTTGTCCGCGCGAAAATAACACCGAGCGCTACACGCTCCTCGATGCTGCATTGGATACACTACGCGGCGAGTATGCCAGCGACGAACTGCACAAAGAGCGGCTCAGCATCTGCCAAAAGTGCGAATACCTCATTGCAGGAACCAACTGCCGGCTGTGCGGCTGCTTCGTCTATCTCAAAGCACGCTACGCCCGCGCCTCGTGCGACATCCACCGCTGGTAAAGCCGTAAGGCTTGACAGCGTAGCCGCAAAACTTGGCGGCAATCATGCGCCGATGGCAGTGCATTTTACCGATAGTTTTCCTGTTGTGGCAGTGCCGAACAACACAAAAGGTTGAAGAAACGGGACCCAATGCCGATTTGCTGCGTGCTGCGGCTGCGGGCGATGCCGAGGCGGCAGAACGGGCAATTTTGGCAGGAGCTGATGCACTGGTCACCGACCAAAAGGGCCGTACCCCACTGCACTTAGCGGTACTTTCTGGCAGCGCGGCCACCGTAAAATTATTGCTGCAACCCAAAAGTAAACTTTCCGAACGCCGGGCACGCCGTGAGGGGGTGGCAATCCTCAATTTCATCAACCGCACAGGTTCTGCCAATTATGCCTGGGTCGGTGCCAGCCTGCCCGATGCCATCCAAGGAGTGATGGCCGAAAATTTTGAATTCAAACGCCTCCCTGAAAAGCAGACACAGCAAATTGCCGACAAAACGATTGGCCGCAAGACTGAGCTGACCCCAGAACTGTTGGCTGAGTTAGGCAAAAGAACCCAAGCCACGGTGATCATCATTGGCGACTACGAACTCCAGGTGGACAAAAAACAGGTCAATATCCGCACTTTGGTTTTCACCCCTGCTGACGGAAAAATCCTCACACAGATCACAGTGCCAGGTTACTTAGATGCGCGCCTTTTTGAATCGCTGAGCGCTGTCGGCTCACAGATTGTGGAAAACCTGCGCCAGTACACGGCACCTGATTTTGCCATCAGGCTTAAGAACTCCGAGCAGCTTTTGATTTCCGATATCAACGCACGTGACCGCAGCGGCCTCACTCCCCTTTACCATGCCGCGATCCAAAAAAACAGCGAACTCATCAATATCCTGATCAAAGCAGGCGCTGATTTTCGCACAGATCTCATTGAGGCAATCAATTTTGGCGACGACGCGGTAGCTGCAGAGCTCATCCAGCACGCACCAGAAATCGACTTCCGTATCGCCGGAGCCAGGACCCCGCTCATCCAAGCAGCGTACAAGGGGCGCCCGTTGGCTGTCGCTGCGCTGCTGGCACGCAAAGCCAACCATGCGCTCACCGATGTTGCGGGATTTACCGCCCTGATGTACGCGGCACAGGAAGGGCATCGGCAAATCGTAGCGGATTTGCTCCAAGCCGGTGCCAACCCGAACGCGAAAACATGGGACAATTTTTCGGCGCTGGAAGCCGCCCGGCGTAAGAACAGGACTGAAATTGTGGAAATGCTCGCAAAAGCGGGGGCAAAATAGGAATTGGCCCATGCGCCTCTTGTCATTGCTCGCACCACCCTTGTTATTGGGGTGCATATCAAAACCGAGTTATCGCTTCCAGCGGACAGTTCCCGGACCCGATGGTACTGTTTATGTGCAGGCAGTGAAGGTACAACACGCCATCCTGTTCACTTCGCAGAGCAACGTCATTCTCAACTGCAAACTGAGGGGTGAGGATTTGCGTTGCGATCGCGAACTCAAAATCACGATCGATAACCAGTACTGGCAAAAACCAGATTATTTCCAAAAACAGCCGGAGGTAAAAAAATGATGCGTTATGTGTTATTGCTTTTACTAGTCTTGCTTTCGGCCTGCAGCAGCCTACAGATTACCAATTTAGAGGTGCTTGCCGACAAGGAAGGCCGAGTTGTGTACCGAGTGGATGCGGTGGAAGATACTTTTTTTTCCACCAGGCAAGTCCAAGGCCTGATCTGTGTCCCTGACAGCTCAGGAGATTTGCTATGCCGCTGAGGTTTTATTATTGGCTCCCGTTAGCGATTGCTGGCTGCACCGCAGTGAAATATAACTCGCATGTCGGACCAGACGGCAGTGGTGGCTATTTGCGCACCTATTATTCGTCTGAAAAATACCGCGTACATCACCAGGGAGAGGGCACAGGTATTGAGCAGTGCAAGATCCAAGGCTCCGACATCGTCTGCCGGGATCTCAATATCCTGATTGAGCTCGACACCACCCCCAAACCGGAGGTGGCACCGCCGGCACCCGCAGCAAAAACCCCTCCGGCAAAGCAGCCAGCTAAGGCAGCTGCAAAAACGCGCTGATCACCAGGCACAGCGTAAGCCGGTCTGCACTGCCAAGCCACCCACCGTTGTGACACTGAGCTGGGCAAAGGTGCTCAAATGGTTGCCACTGCTCCCAGGCAAAAGATTAAATTGGATTCCTGAAAAGGCGCGCAGGATGGCAAATTGGGGGGAGGCGGCAATGCTGCTTTTGACAGTGGCATTGCCGGCAGCGGTGGGAGTCCCCGTACTGCCGGTAAGTGGGCCGGCAATATCCACACTGGCAGAGCCCCGGCCAAACTGCAGG
>JANWWX010000149.1 GCA_025057195.1 Leptospiraceae bacterium
CCGTGGTCGGCGAAAATGGCCGCTTTTGCCATTAATCCCCATAAGACCAGGCGCAAAGAATTTTTGGTGAGCATAGTTATTCACTAAAAAAATTTCTAGCCACTTCCTGCCATGGCGGTGGATCATCAGGAGACTTCACTCGCCAGAAGGACATCCATTCCTCCAGCGAACCAGCCTCAGGATCCCACTTGCCTGTGCTGCAGGAATAATAAACCATATAAAAACGGTTGCATGCCCGCCGCGCTGGCTTCAGCCATAGCATAATTAGTCCATAGACCAAAGAAGATACACTTACCCGCAGCGACGTGGCAACACAGGTAAGCACATCGTGCTCTTCGGCAGTAAAGCGTGTCGTCACGATCGCATATCGCCCTTTATCCCGATTATACTTCCGAGCTGTGCCGCGGCAAACTTGCTTGCGCATGCACAACCGCAAAAAACGTGCTGCATGGTGCATGATTTCTGTTTTATGTTTCCGCCAGTATCCCGCAACCTCGACTGGCAGGCTAACGCTTGTGGTAACGACTTTGTTCATAAATCCCCCTCTATATATTAAATACCAGAAAACTGCGTTTTTTTCTCACGATTTTTGCATTTTTTCCAAATTGGGGGAGAATAGTTAGTCAGGGTTATTGAAATGCCCCCTTGGCCACGGGTTACTGTAGGCCGGATTGGTGATAAACCGGGTATCCGTCAGCGAACGCAAAAACTCGATCAAATCCGCGCGCTGAAGTGGTGTGAGCGTAAAACCCTTCACAAACGAATTCTTGAACGGCGACAGCGCGCCATCCCCCGCATAAGGGCCACTTGTGATCAACCGCCCACCGCGCGCATAGTGGTCAATGACGCCATCCAGGTCAGCAATCGAACCATCGTGCATATAGGGTGCTGTCAGCTCGACATTGCGCAGCGTCGGCGCTTTGAACCGCCCCATGTCGCTGGGATTTCCCGTCACTTCCTTGATGCCTTCGTTGTCGGGGGGATATGCTCCCGTACCGCCTATGTTATATAGTCCATTATTGGCAAAATCGATTTCGGGAAATGCTTTGCGGGAGTGATCTTCACTATTGGTTAAATTAATGCCATTGTGGCAATGGAAGCACTCCAAATCCTCGCTGAAAAATAACTGCATGCCGCGCACTGCCGCAGGACTCATCGCTGAGCCATCACCGCGCGTGTAGCGGTCGTACGGCGAATCAAAACCAATGATCGAACGTTGGAAAACCTCGAGCGCGCGGACTACATTACCCATGGTGTAAGGGTTTTTCTGCTCTGGAAAGGCCTGGGGAAATAAACGCTGGTAAACCGGGTCGGCACGGAATTCAGCCAGCCGCTCGTCTTCAAAACCAACAAGCCCAAGCTCGATGGGATTTTCACCGAAAATGGGCACCAGTGCCTGCAGGTGGAGGCGGCGCATCAGGGGATTTGCCCAAGTAAAAACTGGCTGCCATGCCAAATTCACAAGCTGCATGCTGTTGCGCGGGTGGAACTCCCCTGTTGAGCCGCGTGCGACCAGAATGCGCTCGACTCCGGTCTTACTGAAATCGGCGCTGCCGTCGTCCACGTTGGGATCATCGGCAAAGGCATATTCCTGGTGGTGGCAGGTAGCACAGGCGAAGGTGCGGTTGCCGGAAAGCCTTTTGTCGTAAAAAAGGTGGCGGCCGAGGGCGATTTTTTCATAGCTCATGGGGTTATCGACCAGCTCGCGCGGCTGTGGGATATTAGCCGGAATCGGCCATGAATAGTTAGTCGGTGGGGTGATGAGCTCCGGCTGGAAGTTCTCGCAGGCGGCTGTGAGGCCACCTGCGAGCAGTGCCGCCAGTATGCACCGGCGTTGCGCCATAATAGTTAGTCAGCTACTCCGCCCGGAAAAACGACTGGGCGCTCACCTGGGAAGAATGCCCTCCCGAGACTGCAGCATAAACAGTGTTGTTGGTCGCATCGCGCCCTCCCCCAGTCTGCGTCGTGCCAGTATAGCTATATTGCAGGCCAAAGCGTGTCAGCACGCGCCGGCATTCAGGATCGGTCTGTCCCGACATGCAACCTTTGGGGCCCCCCAAATCGGCCACCGCCAAATCTAAATCTTTCACTAACTCGCGCACATCAGCAACAATACGCATGTTATTGGCCAAAGTTGTGAGATCGGTCTGTGCTGCCGCAGGGATATTGAGTTCAACCGCTGGCCGGTTGCCATTGGCACAATCCGCATTGGCTGACACAGGGTTCGTGCCGTTGCAGTTGGTGCTACCGAGGTGGATATTGAATGTGTCGGAGTCGTAAGCCCCTCCACTGGTGCGAAAATCCAGCCGTGCGAATTTGTAGCCGGTGGTCCAGTTCCAGTAGAGTGCTGAAATATTTAGCGGCGCTGTGGCAGTAGCCACGTTGACATGGTTCAAGCTTGCCGGCACCCCCAAGCGGAAGCGGATTTTCGCAAATGAAACTCCCCCACTTTGCGGGATTGTGCCTTTAACTTGCGAGTTGGTCGCCGCCGTCGGCCCGGTCGTGTTGGCGCAGTCACCGGTGCCATTTTCAAAATCGAGCAGTGCGACATTCTGGTATTGCCAAATACCATCTTGGTTAAGGCTGAGTGCTACTTCGGTATTGTCAGATTTCACTAGCCTAATGTCGTGCACATAGAAACGGAAATCGCGTGGCACCATGGTGCTATTGGAAGTGCCCACGCCGTTAGCACCGCTATAGTTGCTACCGCAGGCAAAGTCTGCTGTACCGACTTTGGCTTGGAAGTTGAGCGTCACGCTGAAAGTCGGGTTTTGTTGGTTGTCTTGTGTCCCAGTGCTTTCCGGGGCTTTATCCCCTGTATTGGCGCAGCCCCAACTGAGCGCCATAATGCCTATAACTAAGAATTTTTTCATACAAATCCTCCTCAATAGTTAGTCATCATCGCTTGCCGCTTGCCGGTGGGCTTTGCCAGCAAATGGGCCAGCCCGCCGGTTGCACACGGGGTTATTGCCGCAGCGGCACGTGCCACATGGTAACTAGCCTTAGCCAGACCCCGTGCAATTTCAATTGCAGCGTGGAGGAGGAGTCTCTTTTTCAGGAAAATAGGGAGTATGGTGCAAAGTTTCAACGAAAAAAGCTCGTTGGGAATCTGGAGTTTGCAGCAGCATGGCGGTAGAACCGGTAAAAATCCAGCGCGCAAATACGGGGAGAATTGCCCTGTCGGCTTCCTCAGCGCAGGGGTGGTCTGCCGAAAGTAGTTTAGCCCGCGCCAATGCCTTGAGCCGTTTATCGCAGCCGCACGGGCAGGGTTTACCCTTTTCAATTTTGCGTTTAGTGTGCATGCAGTAAAAATACTTCGGCTTTTGCATAGCGGCAGTTTCGAAAGCGCCGCTGAACTGCGTCACGAAAAGGCACAGCCCCAAGCTCTGGAACACCCGTGCGAACGCAGAGCGCACGCTGTCATTTTCTTATGAGAGATCCGCCTGTCAATTCAACGGTTGCAACGCCTGTGACGTAAGCACCTACTTTCCAAAAGAAATGTGCGGGTCGCCTAAAAATAAAACTAGTTTCGGCGATTAGTTAAGGGGCCATTGGTTAGCGCATAGTTTGCCGCTTTATCCAACATGCGGTGCGCACCATGAGACTTCGGCACGCATTCATAAAAGCAGTTGCGGAATGATTCCATCACCGGTTTGCATTTTTGTGGTAGAAACTTAACCGCATCTATGAGCCAATGCTTGGGTGGTGTCACTGTCCTCTCGCCACTTTTCTGCTTTCTGCGCGCTGGGGA
>JANWWX010000014.1 GCA_025057195.1 Leptospiraceae bacterium
AGCAAAACCGGTGCGCATCGCAAAGAGGGACTTGCTGCGCCCGCCCGAACCTGCATTCCCTAATCCGGCGGATGTGGCCGAGAACTCTCGCATCGGTATCGCCGGTGGGGTGGCGGCTTTAACCTTGGGTCCGTTGCGCCCGATCTTTCCATTAGGTTACCATGCCACGCTACGCCTGAATTGGTTTTGGCCAGAAAAATTTTTCCACATCCGAGGCTGGGCTTTAGACATCCAATTGAATTTTTTTTACAGCCAACCCCGCTATGTGCGGCAAATTGGCTTCGGCTCAGGTCCGCAGTTTTTGCTGTTTTACTGGAAAACGCCCGCAGTGGATTTTATCCTCACACCGCTGGCGGGGGTCAGCTATACCACGCTGCGTGGTTATACCTTCTACGCCGAATATGCTACGTTGTCTGCGGCAGCCACTTTTGCAGCCGAGCGCCGTTTCGCCAGGGTGTGGCTGGGGTTGGCCATTTTTGCAAACTATCTTTACGACCCGATTGTGCCGTTCATTTCATCCGGAATTGCGATTTGGGCGATGTATCCTTTAGGCTAATGCGTAGGAAATACGATAAATACGAGGATCTCAAAAATTTGCTTACGGTTTCGGTGATCATCTTCCTTTTGGGTGGCATTGTCTTTGCGGTGCTTTACCGCAACATCCGGATGGCCGTGGTCAATTATGAAATTGAGCGCTTAAAAAAAGAGCGGCGTGCGGCATATATCGAAACCGAAGAACTGCGGCTGCAGGTGGCACGCCATTCGTCGGCTGATCGCATGGAACGACTCTTTCGAGAAAAGTATGGTTTCTTACCGGTCGAGGTCAGCCAAAAGATTAGCACGTATATTTTACCGCAGCTCGAGTTGGATAAAGAGGAAGATAACCCTGCGCGATGAGGCGCTTTAAGCTCCACGCGCCGTTTGCGCCCGCCGGAGACCAACCGCGCGCGATCGCACAGCTTGCCGAGGCATTGACACCACCCGATAGCAAAGCAACCCTCATCGGGGTGACCGGTTCCGGCAAGACCATGACGATGGCAGGAGTCATCGAGAAACTGCAGCGGCCGACACTGGTCATCACGCACAACAAATCACTGGCCGCCCAACTTTACCGCGAATTTTGTGAATTCTTTCCCGAAAATGCTGTGGAATATTTTATTAGTTATTACGACTACTACCAGCCAGAGGCCTATGTCCCCGTGACCGACACCTACATTGAAAAAGAAGCCTCGATCAACGATGAGATAGACCGGTTGCGCCTGCGCGCGACGGCCTCGTTACTTGAGCGCGAAGACGTGATCATTGTTGCCTCGGTCAGCTGCATCTATGGCCTGGGTTCCCCTGAAAGCTACCGCGACGCAGTGCTCATTTTAACTAAAAATTCAAAATTGGCGCGCGATGAGGTCCTGGCAAAACTCCTGCGCATGCAGTATGCCAATAACGCAATGCTCGAACCTGGCACTTTCCGCACGCGCGGCGACGTGCTCGAGATATTTCCCCCTTATAGCAACGAACCATACCGCATCGAATTTTTTGGTAATGAAATAGAAAAAATGTACCGTTTCAACCTACTTACGGGGAAAAAAGATGAGGAACTGCGCCGTGTGGTCATCTATCCTGCAAAGCACTTCATTACCACACCGGCTCGCTTGGAAACGGCGATTGCCGAGATCCGGCGCGAGCTGGAGGAGCGCCTGGACTATTTCCGCAGTGTCAACAAACTGCTTGAGGCAGAAAGGTTGCGCAAGCGTACCCTTTTTGACATCGAGATGCTCAGCCTCACTGGTTATTGTAACGGCATTGAAAACTATTCCCGCATCTTGGCGGGCAGACCACCCGGCTCAAGGCCCGAATGCCTCATCGATTATTTTCCGCCCAACAAACTCATCATCATCGACGAAAGCCATGTCACCATTCCGCAAATTGGCGGCATGTATGAGGGAGATCGCTCGCGCAAGCAGACCTTGGTCGATCACGGCTTCCGCCTGCCTTCTGCCTTGGACAACCGTCCGCTCAACTTTGCAGAATTTGAAAAACTCGCACGCAACGTGCTTTTTGTCTCGGCCACGCCTGCCGAATACGAACTCACGCACAGCGATGTCCATGTCGAGCAGATTGTCCGCCCGACAGGGTTACTCGACCCAGAAATTGAGGTGCACCCCAGCGAAGGCCAAATCGACCATTTGATCCTGGAAATCCGCAAGCGTGTGCAAGCCAACGAGCGGGTGCTGGTGACGACACTGACCAAAAAAATGGCGGAGGAGCTTGCCGATTATTTGGCCAACGCCGGGATCAAGGTCACTTACATGCATTCTGAAATCAGTGCACTCGAGCGCTTAGAAATCCTACGCGACCTGCGCAAAGGTGTGTACGACGTCTTGGTCGGCATCAACCTGCTGCGGGAGGGGCTGGACCTACCCGAGGTTTCATTGGTGGCGATCTTGGATGCCGACAAAGAAGGATTTTTGCGTTCGCAGCGCTCGCTAATCCAGACGATGGGACGGGCGGCGCGCAATGCCAACGGCAAGGTGATCCTCTATGCCGACACCATCACTGAGGCCATGCGCGGGGCAATTGAAGAAACACAACGGCGCCGCCGACTGCAACAGGAATTCAACGAGCGGCATGGCATCACCCCGCAGACCGTGCGTAAGGAAATCCGCGACTATGTCGAACGCGAGCGCAGCAATTACGAACGGCAGTGGCAGGTGGCGGAAAGCGGCCTTGAGCAATTTGACCGTGCCAAATTTCCCAGTGAAGAAGCATGGCGCAAAGCTGTCCACAAGGAGATGCTCAAGGCGGCGCGTGAGCTCCAGTTTGAGCGTGCTGCCCTGCTGCGCGATTTGATATATGGTGAAGATGGTTAATCACTTGACGTCAGGCATCGCTTTGCAGAACGAACGGCATGCAAAGACCCAACACACTGCTCTTTTTTCTTGCAGTCGTGGTCCTTTTGGTGTTGTTACCCGAAGGTTGCATCCCATTTCTGGTTGGGGTTGTTTGGCAAATCACCAAAATCGTGCTGATCATCCTCGCAATCATTATCATTATTGCTTACTTCCGCAAAAAATAACATGCGGTTTTCGATAAGGGCAATTGCGATTTTGCTCTTTCCGGCATTGCTTTTGGCCGGTGAGGGCTTAGATTACATGCAGAATATCATCAACCAGTTTGAAAACCTACGCGCCGAACTAGCAGAAAATTTTACGCCTGAAAAACGGCGCGAAGTAACCGGGCGGGCACGCGAGCTGGCTTTGCAGATTCTTGATATCGAGGAGATCGGCAAACTGGCTTTGGGCAAACACTACGAAAAACTCAGCCCAGCGCAACAAAAAGAATTTTTGGGACTATTCCATGAACTCATGGCCAACCGTGTCGTTGAGGCCAATATCCCATCGCAAAAAGTCATTTCGGCCAAAATACCCATCGAAATCATCGACGAACACACCGAAAACGATGACGTCTTCGGCAAAGAAGCAATTGTGGTCAACACGCGCGTGCCACACCGCAAGCAAAGTTTCAAAGTG
Organism: Leptospiraceae bacterium; assembly: GCA_025057195.1. Classification (GTDB taxonomy): domain Bacteria; phylum Spirochaetota; class Leptospiria; order Turneriellales; family Turneriellaceae; genus JANWWX01. The sequence continues at coordinate 3,528 of JANWWX010000014.1, forward strand.
GAGTTCTATCTTTATCGCGCAGCGGATGGCCTAAAACTTTACGATGTCCACATCGACGATGCCTCGACGCTACTCGATTTCCGCAACCAGTTTTCCTCGATCATCCGCAAAAAGGGTTACCCACACCTGGTGAAACTCCTACGCCAGCGCATCCGCAAAATCCAACAAAGCGATGGTTAAAGTCCATGCAGTGGTGCAGGACTGAAATATGCCAGATTCTGTGCAGCACAGTGTTATTTTTAATGCCATCGGCTTTCACTCTGGCTGAAAAGCCAATCCGTTTTTCGGAGGGTTTGACCCAACTACTCAAGAAAAATGCCACCATCCTTGAAAGCCGGGCGCAGATTTTGAGTTATTCCGCATACGAAAGCGAGGCGTCAGCGCCCGATTATCCCACCTTTTCACTTCTGACCTTTGTCGCTCCAATTTTTGAATCGCGTGGGAATGCGCAATTCTCACAGGATAATTTTAACAAGTGGGGACCCTTTGTGCGCAGCGAACTTACGATCATCTACCCGATATTTAGTTTTGGCCGCATCGGGGAGGGAAAAAAAGCAGCAGCGTATGCCGTCGAGGGCGCTCGTTTCTTGCACGAAAGCCAGATCAACAAAACCATCTATGAATATAAGCAGCTTTATTTGCAAATCATCTTACTCAACCGCTACAAAACCGTGCTCGACGAGGCGGCCGAAAAATTGCGCACCATCCTTAACCGCGCAGAAAAAATCTACAAAAAGGGTACGGGCGAGGTCCAGCGCAAGGATCTGACGCGGCTGAAACTCTTTGCGCTGGAACTTGAGCGCTTTGCTGCAGAATGGCTTGCCAATAAAAAAAGTGCTGCGCTGGCGCTCGGTCATTTTCTCGGCGAAAGCGAACCCCTTTTAGTTTTGGAAAATGACTTCCCTCGCGTTGAGGAAGCAACCCGCAGCTTAGAGCAACTCATCGCCGAAAGCCGCGAAAAAAATCCCGAACTCAAGGCAGTCGCTGCCGGCCTCAAGGCACGCTACCACCAAGTCGAGATGGAAAAGGGTGGCAAGCTGCCAGTGCTCTTTATCGCCGGACGCACCGAACTCAACTACACAGCTTTGCGCGATCCGCAGCAGAGCACCTATGCCTTTGACCCTTTTAACCGCAACTGGTTGGTGGCAGTGTTGGGGGTGCGCTGGGAGTTCGATTTTGGCAACACCAAGGCCAAAATAGAGCGCGCGCAGGCGGAACTCGAAAAGATGCAGGCCAAACAACAGCAGGCACTCACCGGCATCCCGCTCAAGGTGGCGATGGCCATGTGGGATTTTGAAAAACTGCGCGCGCAAAGCGAGATTGTCAAAAACAAATACAAAGAAGCAAACAAGTGGGCGATTTCAGAACTCACCGCCTATTCCGCCGGCACTGGCAATGCCAAGGATCTGGTCGAGGCACTCGGGGCACAGTTGATGACCGAAAAAGAACTCGCAGAAGTCGAATACCAGCTCTGCTTAGCCTCCGCGCGGCTGGCGATGGAAATCGGTGACCAGGCACTGCTCAGCCAATGGCAACAAGAATAGTTGTGTGTTTCTTTTATGGCCTTTTAGCAACGGCCGCAGCAACCAAAAGTGAACATGTCCTTGCTGGAGAAAAGGCTTACGCTAAGGGGGCATACGATGTTGCCCGCCGGCATTTTGAAGAGGCGATCGCCGCCGGGGAACGCAGCGGCGAGCCATGGCTTTATATCGGATTGATCCTGGAAGCACGCCGACAATATGCCGAGAGCATCCCCTACTTCCGTGGCGCTGCCGAACGCCCACTGCCTACCAAACTCAAAAAAGTCGCCTACTGGAAATTGGTCATTCTTTATCGCCAGGCGAAGCAATATGGTGAAGCGTTGCGCTATGCGGCACGGCTCGAGGACATGGGCGAAAAAAGCGAACTTTTTGACAAGATCCGCCTAGAGGCCGAAAACCACCACGGTAAAACCGAAAGCACTCTCGTGGGCTATTCTGCCATCCGCAAGGGATTGGCCCTCGAGCGGGAATTCCGTAAGCAATTGCAGGAGGGCAAGTCGCTGGAACAGGCCGCACCGCTGGCACAGCAAGCCATCTCAGAATTTGAAGATGCCATGCAACAAAACGACAGCTGGCGGGAATACCGTTGGAAAATTGCCAGCCTTTATGAAAAACTGAAAGAAAACGAAAAGGCGCAGAGTATCTATCTGCAAATTTGGGAAGATACGCACGACGCCCGGGCTGCCTACAAACTCGGACATTTCGCGCGCCGGCGCGGAGATTATCGTGAGGCACTGCGCCATTTTGCGGCTGCACTGGAACAGCCGGCAGACGACCCACAACTTTTATTTTTCATCCGCTACCAAGCCGCACAGGCCAACTATGGTTTAGGCAACAGCAAGGCTGCCTACACCCACGCCCACAAGGCACGCCGATTAGCCGAAGAGCTCGAGCTCAGCGAAAAAACGCGCCATGGCCTGCGCCGCATCTATTGCTTGGCAGCACTTTCGCAGCAAAAATTGGACAAAGAGTTCTGCCGCTTCAGCCGCCGTGAGGAGCATCCCCTCTTTTACAACCTAGTGCAACTGAAAACTGCCCTTGCGGAAAATGACACACCAAAGGCGCTGCGTTTTGCTGCCCGCATCTACGAAACCGAGGCGACCGATGAGACGGAAAATGCCCGCTTTCCAGCGTATGCCATGGCGGATTTACCACTGGCAATTGGTGTGCTTTTTCAAGGCGAACGCTACCGCGACGTGCTCGAACTAACAGAACGCTTCCGCAAGATCTTGGAGCAGCGTGCTGACTACCACGGCTGGCGTGCGGTCTCATATTTCGCATTGAAAGAGTATGGTTCCGCCTGCATTGAATTTGCGAAAATACAAAATCCCACCCCTTCGCAGATGAATTTGCACCTGATAGCCCTTGCGCATACAGGAGACTTTGGCGAAGTCAGAAAAAAAGCCGAGCTTTACCTGCGCAACGACCAGGCACGACCCAAACTCACCAAAAGCCTGCGCACACTGCGCCTCTTTGCCCCGCTGCGCCAAGAACCTGATTTTGAAGATTGGTTGCGTGCCGCCACAAGTGGTAGTCCCAGCCGCAATGGAGAAAATAAAAATAAAAGCCAGTGAGGGTTCTCAATAAGTAAGCACCTAAGCATTGGTTGTTTAAAAATGCAAAAGCCACCAAGCACACCAATCCTATTGCTATGTTGCAATCCAGAGGCAAAACCCCGTTTTCTATCGCCTCGCGTTGCCTGCTGTGGTGGTGGAGGGAGGTTTGGATGAGAAAAACTGTAAAAATTCGGTGTAAATATACCCCTCAGCGCCCCACATTTTGATTTTCATGTCGTAATTACTGAAAAACATTCCCCGCTCTTCAGCTTCCAGATGCTCCGCCCCGGGAACGATCCCCTCCTCAGCCAAGCATAGCATCACGAATATAAGATGTGACACCGACCAGCGCAATGAAAACGCGAGAGTGTGTAGCGAACCGTAGGTTTCCATGTCCCAATAGACCTGTACAATGGTGATGCCATCGCTGCCGTCGTTGTGTGTGCGCAGTTTTTGCCGTGACGGTGGGTGCCGGCGCAGGTAGCGTAAATAGAATGCTAAGTTTGCCATAACAAAACGGTAGTGTTTGTGGCAAAGACTTTCCGCCGGCACTGGTAGCGAGATACTGGTTTTGCGTTTTTCGTCCATAAGCCCCTCTATATATTAAATACCCAAAAATCGCAGAATTTTTTCAGTTTTTCAGAAAAATTTTTTGCCGGACTGTAGCTTAAAAGGCTTTTACATAAAACTCAGTGTGCTGTATGGCTCTGTGTTTTTTGGTATCTTTGCTTGGGTGGTTACATTCAAAGCGGGAATTTGCCCTGCTTGGAATCGCGCACCAGTCGAGGCAAAATATAAGGTGGCACAAGCTCTTTGGTGGCAGCATAAAGCCGGCGGGCGCGGGCATCGCTGACAGCAAAATGCGCAGAGCCAGTAACACGGTCTAACTGGTGCAAATAATAAGGTTGGATACCAGCCTGGTAAAGAGCCAAAAATAGCTCAGCCAACTTTTGTGGCGAATCATTAATTTTCCGCAGCAGCACACTCTGCGCATAGCAGCCGATGCCTGTCTCTTTCAGGTTTTTGACAATCTCCCGACACTCACTGCTGATTTCGGCGGCTGTGTTAATGTGCAACACAAAGGTGATCAGTTTCTGTGGAAAATCGCGGCGCAATGCCGCCAGGCCACCCAAAAATTTTTGTGAGAAAAGCTGCGGTGCGGTTGTGGCGGCACGTGTATGGATACGCACGAAGCGGATTTGCGCCAGCCGCAGGAAAAACTCCAGACGCTGCAGTAATTCATTGCGGTTGAGCATCAGCGGATCACCACCGGAAAAAATAACCTCATTAATCTCTGGGTGTGATTCGAGATAGCTTGCAATCTGCGCAAGCGGTGTTGGCATAACCTTCGCTACCATCAGCGTACGCCTTTTGCGCGTGCAGTAACGGCAAAAGACTGGGCATTCTTCGCTGGCAAGGTAGAGGATCTTGTTGCGGTATTTATGCACGACATCAGGAAACGGTTGGATGTCCGGGTCGTCTTCGTGCAGCGGATCATCGCCAAACCCCGGCACACGGCGCAGCTCGCGCACATCGGGTGTAAACTGCCGCAACAGGCTTTCTGCCTCTTCGGGGGCTAGGGTGCTTGCGTGGCGTATGATGAAACTGGGGATACGCGTGCGAAAACGCAACTGCAGTTCTGCATTTTTATCGTGCATTTCAGAAAAAAAACGGTGGCCGGAAAAGCACAGCCACAATCGCTGAGCGCGCGAAGCTGCCGTGCAACCGCGAGTCATTGCGGTTGCGGTCGTTATCGTTGAGGCAAAAGAAAAATCCTGGTCGGATTTCAGTTTCTGCCAGATGGTAACTGGGGTCTGCGGGTGTCGCCACAGCATAAGCCAGTTTTTTTACAGGATCGCGGTTGATCCGGAGTTCGCCGCTTTGGATCTCCACCGTATCCCCGTCCGTTGCCACAATGCGGCAGAGGATTTCGGCTTCAGCCTGTACCAAACGTACCAGCACCACATCCCCGCGGGTCGGCTGCTTCCATTGCGGGTAAATAAAATAGCGTTTATCCCCTGAACGGATTTCTGGTTGCATACTGTCGGTAGTGATGCGCAATGGATAAAAAAAGAGATAGCGGGAAGCTGTTTGTAGCAGCGCTGCCATGGCGAGGGCAGCACTGGCGAGCAGGGCAAATTTCCGCCACCTCGTCTTGCTTTTGCCGCCAGATTTGTAGTAATGCTTGGGCTGCACAGGAAAGCACAAGCACATCTTTCTGAAGGAGTGTCAACGAAAGCATGGCTTCCAGCATTGCTTTGGCATTAGGTGGTGGTGCTGCCAGAGGCTTTGCCCACATTGGTGCAATCCGGGCATTGGTTGAGGCAGGCATTAGTTTTGATTATATCATCGGTGTTTCGATCGGTGCGATTTGTGGTTCGATCTACTGCTTCATGCCCGATGTTGACTTTTTGGAAAAACGCATGAAGCAGCTCAAGGACTTTCAGGCATTCCGCGATTCTGTCATCGGCACCTGGACCAGCAACCAAGATTCCTCAAGAAAAGGCATCGTGGCACGCGCGCAAAAACTTCTCACCAACACCAATATCCTGCGGCGGATTTTCACCGCACCCGGTGTGCTCACTACGCAACAGGTACATTCGGTACTCGATGTGTTTATTCCCGATGTTGCTGTTGCAGCAACGGAAATCCCCTTTGCCGCAGTGGCTGTAAATATCCGCAGTGGAGAGTTGCGTGTGTTCACTGGCAATGACCGCCTGCGCTCCGCCGTTGTTGCCTCTGCTTCAATGCCGATGATCTTTCCTCCCGAGAGGATCGATGGCGAGTCTTATGTCGATGGCGGCGTCCTCGATAAATTGGGTATAGAGGCTGCTGAACGGTTAGGCTTGATCCGCAAATTAGTCGTGGTCGATGTCTCCGATGAAAAGTTACCTGACACGACACCGCGCAGTGGCTTTGACGTCATGCTCAAAAGCGAGGAGATTGCCTCCGAGTTCCGCCGCCGCCAGCAGCTGGCGCGTGTTCCGGTCGTCGTCCGCCCAATCCGCGGCAATTACCATTGGGCAGATTATGCCGCTGCGGAGGCATTCATCCAGATGGGTTACGATGCCATGCGCGAAAAACTGCCCGAGGTACGCAGCCTCGCTGCAAAACGCCGCTTCTTCTTATTTCGCTGATTAGTATTCAAAGACCTTGCGGTATTGGATAAAGCCAGAGCGGACCGCAAGTTTGTCATAAAGCCGCTGCGCTGCGACATTGGTTTCGTGCGTCAGCCAATGCACACGCGCAATACCATCCGCTTTTGCCTTAGCAAAAACTGCCTCGAGCAACGCCTGCCCAATTCCCTGCCGGCGAAACTCCGGTGCGGTATAGAGATCCTGCAGGTAGCAATAGTCCCCTTGCGTCCAACATGAGCGGTGGTAGATCATGTGGGCAAAACCCATAAGGGTATTGTCGCTGAAGGCACCCAGTGCGTGCACGGGTTCATTGGGATCGATGATGCGTTTCCAAGTTTGCTGGGTGATCTTATCGGGGATCTCGGTATTGAAAAAGCGCTGGTAGTTTTTCCAGTGCGGCAACCAGGCGGCAAAATCTTCGGCAGCAAGTGGTCGGATGGTGATTTCCATGGCTAAAATTCACCGGTCGGTGCGCCCTGCCAAGCAAATGTTATCTATAGCATGGGGGTAACCACCCAGCGATCGGTGCGCAAACCGTGTGGGGTCACTACTGTCCCCGATCAGGAAGTCCAGAATTGCTATTTTCTATTTTTATGGTACCTTTGTCCTGGCGGTGTTGGGTGGTTTGGAGGATGAAAAAAGCAAAAATTCGGTGTAAATATAGCCCGAAACACCCCACATTTTGACTTCCATATCGCAATTACTGAATATTGGGTCTTGGTCTGCGGAATCCAGACCCTGAGCCCCCGGAAGTACCCCATCTTCAGCTAAGCACAGCATCACGAAGATAAGGTGTGAGACTGACCAACGTAAAGCAAAGGCAAGGCTATGAAGGGAATTGTAAGTGTCCATATCCCAATAGACCTGCACAATAATGATGCCCTCACTGCCATCGTTATGGGTGCGGAGCTTTTGCCGTGACGGCTGGTGCCGGCGCAGGTAGCGCAGACAGAATGCTAAGTTTGCCATAATGAAGGCGTAGTGTTTATGGCAAAGATTTTCTGCCGGCGCCGGCAGAGAGATACTGGTTTTGCGTTTTTCGTCCATAGTCCCCTCTATCTATTATATACCAGAAAATCGCGAAATTTTTTCACATTTTTGGAAAATTTTTTCGGGGCCTTGGCTTTGGCATAGCACCCTGCGGGCGTGGGGTGTTATGTTTTTTGCACTAATGGTTGGGTATTTACGTCGTTCAAAGTAGCAAAAAAAAATCGACGCAATGTTAAAAATAAAAAGTTGCACCAAACTGACAAATACCTGACAAGGAGTCTTTGGATGGCAAACAAATACCATATCCCCGTTGCGATGATGGCACTGACTCTTTTTGCCTGCGGCGAAAAAAAGAGCGAGCCGGCCCCTGTAGCAGCCGCCGCTGTTAGCGGTGAGGCCGTTTACAACGAAAAAGGCTGTGTGACCTGCCATGGCCCACAGGGCAAGGGCGATGGCCCCGCTGGTGCAGCGCTCAAACCTAAACCGCGCAATTTCGCTGACGCCAAATGGAAAAACGGCACGGACCTGGCCTCGGTGATTAAGACTATTGAAAACGGCATCCCAGGAACGGGGATGGCTCCATACAAAGGCGCTTTAACAGACGAAGAGATCAAAGCGGTAGCAGAGTACGTGCGCAAGCTCGGCAACAAGAGCTAAAAATAGGAATTCCGGACGGAGCCCGGCGGCATGGATCCAAGGCTTTTTAAGGCATTAAAATACGGCACCCCATTGTTGCTCGTTGCATTTGCAGCATGGCTGATCTGGGCACCACCAGCGCGCGTGGGCTATGCGCCTGAGCAGCCCATTGCCTACCGCCACGACATCCATGCGGGTGATCCGAGCAAGAAGACTTTTGACGGCCGGGACCAGTATGGTATCGATTGCCGCTACTGCCACACGGGTGTTGAGGTGAGCAAAAAAGCTGGTGTGCCGAGCATGAACACCTGCATGAACTGCCACGAAATCATCGGCTATGGCAAGGCTGGGGTGATGAAATTGCGCAAGTACTATGAACAGAAAAAGCCACTCGACTGGGTGCGTGTGCATAACATGCCCGACCACGTGCGCTTCCCCCATGCCCCGCACATCAAGCAGCTGCACAAGCCCGGGGAGCACATCAGCCGTTCGTGCGTACCATGCCACGGCGAGGTTGCGGCGATGAAAGTGGTGACCCAAGTGGAGTCGCTCAACATGGGCTTTTGTGTCAACTGCCATCGCGATTACCGCAATACGGTGGAATATAAACACCAGGGTGTGAATATAAACTGCAACACATGCCACTACTGAAAACGTTGAGGGAGCACAATGGCTAACATAGAAAAAAAAGCACGCATCTTCCGCTCGTATGAGGAAACTACAAAAGAGGGCAGCAGCGAAACAGCGCTATGGAACGGCAAAAGTGAATTCCCCGCCAACATTGAGGAGCTGATCGAGCGCGGGGTCAACCCGGAGCTTGACCGCAAAAGTTTCCTGACGCTGATGGGCGCATCCATTTCGATGGCGACCCTGTCTGCCTGCCGGGAGCCGATTGAAAAAATTGTTCCTTATGTCGATCGGCCGATGGAATATGTGCCTGGCCTGCCGCGCTATTTTGCCACGGCGCATGTGACAGCACGGGGTGTTACGCCAGTTTTGGTCAAGGTCCGCGAGGGCAAGCCAATCAAGATTGAGGGCTTGGCTGAACATCCGCTTTTTAAGGGGGCAGCTAAAGCGGATACCTTTGCCTCGATTTGGGATCTGTACGATCCCGACAGGTTGCGCAATCCATTAGTCAAAGATGGCAACGAGTTCAAAGCAGCCAAATGGGATGACGTTCTGGCAACTGCCGCCAATGCGCTCAAAAAAAATGCCCGCATCCTGTCACGGGTGACGTTCTCACCGGCTGAAGAGACCGCGCGGGCGAAGTTAGGACGTCCGGTGGTCTATGACCCAACTGGTGTGCTGAGTGAGATTGCGGCCGGCAACATGGCCAGTTTTGGCAATCCTGCTGTGCCTGCATACCGCTTTGATGTGGCGGATTTGATCCTTTCGATTGAGGCTGATTTTCTGGGCACCTGGCTTGCGCCTGAGCTCTATACCAAACAATTTGCCAGCCGGCGCAATCCTGACAATGGCAACATGAACCGCCTGGTGGTGGTCGAATCGGTGCTTTCGCTCACAGGCAGCAATGCCGACAAGAGGTTGCCCATCAGCGCGGGCAGCCATACCACCTTTGCTTTGGGCCTGGCGAACCTGCTTTTGCCGGGCTCGCCGTTGGCAGGGGA
>JANWWX010000150.1 GCA_025057195.1 Leptospiraceae bacterium
TCCATAGTCCCTCTATATATTTAATACCAGAAAATTGCGGATTTTTTTCACTTTTTTTGAAAAATTTTATATCCAACCCTTGCTTGGGTGGTTACCTGGAGTCTATCCCTGGTTTTGGTTTACACTCAGCGGGTTCATACCACGGTGCCCAAATACGCTAATAACTTTATAATGGCGCAGGCTACGTTGCGGTTGTTTTTGCTATTTTCGGGCAGCCTTGTCCCTTTACTATTTTGGGAATGCAGTGCGCAGGTTCATCATAAAAAGACGCAGTTACGAACTGGACAGGCAGCCATCGGTTTATCCCTGCATGTCGGCAAAGGCCACACCGATGCGTTTGGCATTCAGGAATATTCAGTGGAGGGCATCGAAGGATTGTTCGCCAACTTGGAGGAACAGTCCCAAAAGTATTGCAAAGCGAATAATTCCTATCATCCCAAGTTGAAATACAATTGGATTGTTGCCTCGTTAATGAATGGCTGTTTAAATTTTTATCTGATGAACGATCTCAACGTCCATCGGGTCTTTGCCTATGTCGGGGCGGCCTTGGCAGGACAAAAAAACGACTGTTATACAGTGGGTTTTTCACAGCTCTACCTGATGTCAGTCTTCATGCCATGCGATAGGATTGCTGTGATCGATATCAACTACAAAATGCTCAAGTCCCATTTCATGATCATCTCTCATGTGTACGAAAATGGTGACTATGAGAATATCCTCAGGCAAATTGATACAGCTCCCCGAAAAAATAAGGGAATCGCGTCTTTTTGTAAGCAAGAGGATGTCAAGGTCTGCGCTGCTGCGTTCAGCGAGTTCCCACAAAGTTTGCGCCACATGAAAAACATAGATTTCCAATTGGCGTTTCTCCATGAGATCCGTTTTTTAGAAACGGATGCCCAGAATATAGTCATCTATACCAGCAATGCTTTGGATTATGAGTACACCAAACCGGAGGAATTCCAGCATTTTATGAGGGCAATTTACTCTGCAATTGGCACCGACAAAACAGCCTATGTGATCTACCACACTGGGGGAGATCGTTGGGCGGCGGTTTACCAATTGCGGAATGATGGCCTCAAGACAGTGACCGTGGTCTGCCGGGATGAACTGGCATGGGCACCGAGCTATGGCCAGCTTTCAGGAGTGAAGTACGCAACCTATCTTGACCAGTCTTCGTACACCAAAGCAGTTACCCACAATAGCGCCGAATATAACTACGCCAGCAAGAAATTCCGTTTTCCCAAGTGCCGTGATTAACGAGCGTGTGGTTGCCCCATTTCCGTCCAGACGACACCGAAGGTGACCACGACCGCCCCGACGACACTCCGCAGCTGCAAATCCTCGAGGCCCAAAAGCACCGCATAAAGCATGGCAAAAACTGGCTCGAGCGCAAAAATAATGCCGGCGCGCGTCGGTGTGGTCAGGGGTTGGTAGCGCAGTTGCAACAATACCACAACCACTGTTCCTGGCAGCACCAGGAACGCCAATATTCCCCATAGCAGCGGGGGGAGAGTGGTAAAAGATAATTGTGTGGTATTAGTTATCGCAAGTGCGGCCACCGTGAGGCATTGTAGTGCTGCCAATGGGCCGCGGCTACTGGCCGTGCTCCAGCGATCCACGGCTAAGATGTAGGCACTGAAGGCCAAGGCGCATCCCAGAGTCAGAAAATCTCCGGTGTTAGGTGCCAGTGTTCCTTCGGGGGAAATTAAAAGATACATGCCAGACATCACAACCAACACTCCCATTGCTGTTCGCCACGACGGCAATTGGCGGCTGAGGAGAAAATGGAATAAGGGAGTGAAGACCACGAGCAATTCGGTCAAAAACGCAGAGCGGGAGCTGGTGGTGGTTTCCAATCCTAAAGTTTGCAGACTAAAGCCAGCAAAAAGGAATACACCCAGAAGCAAACCGTGTAGCGCCAGCGGTGCACGCAGCGCCAAAAGCTCTTTGCGGTAGAAAATAGCAAATATTAGTCCCGCTGCGGTGAAGCGCATTGCCACCAGCTGCCATGCTGTCACAAATTGCAGCGCATACTTGATTGCGGGAAAAGTGGCTCCCCAAATAATGGTGCATAAAACCAGCATCAGCTCTGGCCGCGCGTTTTTCATGTCCCACACCAACTTGGTGTTTTGCCGGCCTCGGGTGCGGGTTGCGCGTCAGCGTTGCCGGCGCCTGTTTTTCTGTTGTGGAGTGTCTTGTGCCTCAGTAGTTGCTGGTAAGAGTTCTGCCTTGCCGACCAAGGACATGTCGTAGTCAGGGCGGAACCGCTTCTCGATCCATTCGCGCAGCCGATCGATGTAGCCAAAAATTGCTGGGACAAAGATCAAAGTCATCAACGTGGAGACGACCAAACCACCAATGATCGCAATACCCATCGCGGTACGCTGCCGAGAGGCCTCGCCGAGTCCCAGCGCAATCGGCAGCGTTCCGGCAATCATGGCAAAAGATGTCATCAGGATGGGACGGAGGCGTGCTTTGCCGGCCTCAAAAATAGCATCGTTGAGCGCCATGCCGCGCCGGACCCGCTGCAGCGCATAGTCCACCAAGAGGATCGAGTTTTTGGTCACAAGCCCCATCAACATGATCAGGCCAATCATGCTGAAGATGTTGAGTTGTTCGCGGAATATTGCCAGCGAGGCAAAAGCACCTGAGATTGCCGGCGGGATGGCGGTGATGATGGTCACCGGTGTGATGAACGACTCATAGAGCGAAGCGAGGACGAGGTAGATGAATAATAATGCCAGACCGAAGGCAAGTAAGATATTATCCATCAACTCTTTGAGGTCCTCAGCCTGTCCCCAAAAGAGGTAGCGGATTCCCGGCGGTGGTTTGATTTTGGTCGCCAACAATTTCTTGGCCTCATCCACGGCATTGCCAATGGCGCCGCCCTGCGCTAAGTTCGCGTGGATCTTGATGACCCGCGAGCGGTCCTGGCGCGAGATGTTGGAGGGACCTGCACGCATCTCGCCTTTGCCCAAAATGGCAAGCGGGATCGCACGTGGTGGTTGGCCCAAGTTGGGCACATAGCTTGAGTAAAAGGCGGAGCGCAGGTCGCGCTGGTCCTCGCGCAGCCGCATGCGGATGTCGTATTCCAAACCGTTTTCATAAAATTTACCAACAACACCGCCGGCGACATGCAGGCGCAATTCGTTACCAGCCATCGCTGGACCGACCCCGACCTGGTGCATCTTTTCTGGGTCGAGCAGAATCTGGAACTCAGGCTTGCCCGTCTGGTAGTCTGACGCAACGTCGCTCAGGTCTTTGATGTTGCGCAGCTCGGACATTACTTGCTGTGCATATTTGTCCAGCTCCTCGAGATTTTCACCCATGATATTGAGGTTAAAGGGATAGATAACACCGCCGCCGACAGCACTGTAGTCGTTGACCGACACCTTTGCGTACGATAGGTCTTTGAGCATGTCGCGCACGACTTCTTTGATTTGCCATGTTTCGCGCTTACGCCATTTGCGGTCGACCAGGACAACGCCCAGTTCGCCTTTATTGGCCAGGGCAGTGTAGGTCCCCACAACAGTGGCAATAAGGTGGACTTCCGGTAAGTTGCGCAGGCGGCGCTCAATCTCTTCGGCAAACTTTTGTGAGCCCTCTAAACTAGTGCCTGGTGGCATTTCGAAATTGATCAGGAATTCTGGCTGGGTGTTTTGCGGTAGAAAGGTCTTTTTGACGGTGCCGATCGCAGCACAGTTGACAAACATAACCGCAAGAGAAATTCC
>JANWWX010000151.1 GCA_025057195.1 Leptospiraceae bacterium
ACCACAGTAAAGATCAGCAAAAGCGAAAGCAAGGCACAGGACGAAATCCTGGAATTGGGTAAGGACAAATACCGTTTCAACGGCATGCGCTGGATTTTATGGCAGGGTGATGAAATTTTCTTGCATTTGGATACTTTCGAGGCCACGGGAGAACAGGGTTTGATTGAAATTAGCAACCGCGGGGAGTTTGGCTCGCGCGTGCTGGTGAGTCTGGGCTTTCCCGATATTACCGCAAAAGACATGGCGCAAAAAATCAAGCTGACCAAAGATATCCCGACAGTCAGGCTTTATCCTCCAGGTACACCGGTACATAAAAATGGCGGTGGCCAAATTAGGCTTCACTACCCGTTGCTTGAAATCCGCAAAGACACTTTGAATAAAAACGGGAAAATCCGTTTGCCACTTTTCCTGCAAGACGCCCGCCAGCTCTACTTGCGTGCGGTCTATTACCAGCGGGGAAAGCTAGTGCACTGGCCGAGCAACTCTGGCGCTGGCATTGCCAAAGACGGCCAGGATTATTTTGCTGTGGTGCGCTAACCGGCAACCGCCGCTGCAATAATAATCGCAATGCCAAGGATCATGCTGCCAATCATGATCGCCATGGCACGGTTTTGCTTGTCGGCGATTTCGCCCCAGATGTCGCGTGGGTGCAACCAGTCAATGAGTGCAAACGACACCACCATGATCGCAATGCCGATTGCAGAATAGACCAGCACCGCCACGATGTGTTCCCAATCGAGCAGCGACTTGATTTTGTTGGGTATTTCCGCCTGTGCCGCAAGTGGTGCCGCTGCCAGGCAATAGCATAAAATTTTTTTCATTGTCAACCTCCGGTTTTCTATTTTCCCCCGCGAAAAATATATGGCAAGTGCGTGGTGCGGAATGCTGTTGGATTTTTGCGGATACTCTTGATGTCGAGTTTTTCCGCTTGCAATGGCTTTTGGCCGCCCTTCTGATGAATAAGGCCATAAAGACAAAATCCAGTCACGAATAACGTCAGCGGCAAGTAAATATACATACGCCAAAGCTCGCGCATTATCTCTCTTTCTCCTTTGAACGGTAGCGGACAAGGTAAAAAATATTCCAGCCAATAAGCCACAAAAAAACTGGAAAAAGCCAGTCAAGTATGGGAACGTCGCGTGTGACCCGCAGGGTTAGTTCCAGCTTTGGCGAGTTTTCTTTGCCGGCAAAATTTTGGGGCAGTACTACCCCCCGCATGCCTTGCTGTGTGGCACCACGCAGTCGGGGGCCTAGCAACTGTTGGGCCATTCCGGAGGCGCTCTCGCCAAAAAGCTTCAGATTTTGTTTGAACTCATAGATCCCAACATTGGTTGCTCCAATGGCGTAAAGATTGTATTTTCCTGGCGGCATCTTTACTGTTGTCAATGAAGTAGTTTCGCTGCCCTCGCTCCACGATTCCCCATCGTCTGAGACACCAAAATAACGCGAAAGCTCTGCATCGTAGATGTAGCCTGCTCCAGACTCGCTATGGATCATGAAAATATTTAAGCTGAGCCACTGTTGTTCGAGCAGACTTTTCAGGTCAAATTCAACATTTGTTTCTTTTGGCAGTATGATTTCACCAGGCTCAAAACTAAATTCAAGATAGTCGGTATCCCCTTCCCGCTTTAGTTCAAATTCGGCAGTATTTAATATGAATTTTTTTTCAAGCACGGTAGCCTGCTCGGCGTTGTTAATCGCATACACGCAGCTGGCGCAACTGACCAGCGAAAGCAGTGCCGTAATTGCCAAAGAAAGCCAAAAGCGCGTGCGCAGCGGGTTTGGCTCGCACATGCCGAAAGCCTCTTTGGGTGGCAGTTCATCCAACTGGAAGGCAGCTTTAATTTCCTCTGGATATTTGTACTGACCCACCGACCAATGGATTTCCGTCGTACGTTGTCTGAGATCACGCTTTCGGATAATCCTGCTCAGGATTTTTTCCTCATCGTCAGAATGCTGCGCATCCGCATTGCCATGTTCGGCGGCCATGAGCGCCGCAATATCGACTGGGTTGCCCTCGCGGTCTAGATACTGTATTACCTGCTCGCACGAAGCCTGATAAGGCGGATTGATATACTCTGTGATTTCGTTGGTTTCGCCAATGCTGGCGCGCCAGGGGAATTCCCCGATGATGTTGACGATGCGCGCGCGGTAGTGTGAGTAATAACGAAATTTTTTGCCAGCAAGCCTAATGTTAGCACTCGAACCCCACAGCACGGGATATCCCTTCGCATCCAAACCTAATCCCGGGTGTGGTTCGACCAAAGTCCAGTTGCCATAGCTTTCGACCAGATAACGATAACCATGGTATGGATTAAAAAGCAGGTATTCGCTCCAGCGCGCGTGCTCCTCGTCCTCGCGCACGACCATCCCCACGCATTTGTACTTGATGCCGTCGAGGATTCCCTCGCGGCCAAGGGGTATCCATAAACGGTGCGGGAACTGCTCATTGTATGCTTCGCGTAGCTTGAGTGCCGCATGTTCCGGTTCCAGGATTGAAAGGCACTTTTGGCAGCGCACAGTCTCTGATTTTCCTGGCAGCAGGAGATCAACGGCAGCACCACAGTGGGGACAAAGCAGCCTGCGTGCCTCGACGGGTGGCGGCTCCGGCGGAGCCATACCAGCCTGGTAACGGAAAGTTTTTTCAGAGTCTGCCATCAGGTTGTAACCGGTTCTGCATCGGTGGCCTTGAAGCCATAGACACTGCGGACATGCACCAAATTGAGCTCGCGGAAGTTAACAGGTTTGCCAATGAAGACCAAGGGCTTTTCCTCGGAAAAGTCCAGTGTTGCGAAATCCCCATCGCTACTGACACAATCCACAACGGTTGCCTCGTAGCCGGTTTCAAAAGGAAATGGCAATTCCCCCTCGCCGGAAACGACCTTTGTGGTTTGTATGTCACGGACAAAAAATTTCTGGCCACTAATCGGTACAGCTTCACCCGCCTGCAGCTTTTGCGGATCCAAATCCTCCGGCAGCTCTGCGTCCTTTTTGAGTCGGGTGAAATAGTACTGGCCGCTGGCCTCCCCCAGCCAGGCATCTTCCTCATCATCGTTGACAACCAAAAACCATTCATTCCAAAAGCCCACTGGATGGCGGTATTGGATACGCCCGATAATTTTGAACGTCTTGCCGCCAATGCTGCCGGTCGCGCCGAGGCGGAGCGGGGAGCCGTCCTCGACCAGAGCAGCCACTTTGCCCACTTCACGCAGTGCCTCTTCGGCCTGTACCGACATGGTGCGGCAATATTTGCAAACAGTGTATAGGCTGTGCGCATTTTCAAATACGAGCGGGGCACCGCAGGCAGGACAGCTGGCTTGGCGCATGGTGCACCTTCACAAATGGCTCAGGTTTTGTCACGCTGAATCGAATTTTTGGATTACTGTGAACATACAAACGCTTGTCGCGATGTGAAAAACTCCGCATCCGGCGGCAATGGCACTAAGGGTACTGATCGTTGATGACAACCACAGTTTCATCGACAGCCTCAAAGTCATGCTACGTGATCTTTCGCTCGATTTTAGCCATGCCTACCGCTACAGCGATGCGCTCAAGCTGCTCCAAGAGCATGGCAGTTTTTATACACCACCAGAGGACACTGAGAAAGTGCCTAAGCCTGAATCTGGCAAACAAGCTGGGGCCAACATCCCACTAGTTCGCAATGAACAAGGTTTTTTCTTGATCATCGTCGAGCAGAATGCTGAAACTAGC
>JANWWX010000152.1 GCA_025057195.1 Leptospiraceae bacterium
AGCCTTAGCCGTGGACACCAACTCCATGGTGCGCGTGATCTTCTTTGTACTTTGCACCGAGCTGATGCGGCGGCGGATTTCTTTCGCAGTTGCCATTTTTAACGCGGATCGGCAGGACGGTTTTGCAGATACGACTCGGTGAAATCAAAAAGCACCTTGTTGAGCTGCACCTCATCCGGCAGGGATTTGGTGTCGCGAATCGCCACCAAAAATTCATTGTGTGTTTTTTCGATAAAATCCAGTAGTTTTTCTTCAAAATCCCGGACCGCGCTGACAGGAATCTTATCCATGTAGCCTTTTGTCGCTGCGTAGATCGCAATAACCTGCTTTTCCACTGGCATCGGTTTGTATTGCGGTTGCTTGAGCAGCTCGACCAACCGCATGCCACGGTCGATCTGGCGTTGGGTCGCAGGGTCGAGTTCTGTGCCCAGCTGGGCAAAGGCCTCCAGTTCGCGGAATTGCGCCAACTCCAGCCGCAGTGTGCCGGCAACTTTTTTCATGGCCTTGATCTGTGCCGCACCGCCCACCCGGGAAACCGAAATACCGACATCGACCGCTGGGCGGACTCCCGCCGCAAAAAGGTTAGGCTGCAGATAGATCTGGCCGTCGGTAATCGAAATCACGTTGGTGGGAATGTAGGCTGACACCTCCCCTTCCTGTGTTTCGATGATTGGCAGTGCCGTGAGCGAACCACCGCCGTATTTATCACTGAGTTTAGCGGCACGCTCCAAAAGGCGCGAATGGAGGTAGAACACATCGCCGGGATAGGCTTCACGCCCCGGCGGGCGGCGCAGCAATAGCGACATTTGTCGGTAGGCATTGGCTTGTTTAGTCAAATCGTCGTAAACGCACAGTGTCGCCTTGCCCTGGTTATACATAAACTCCTCGGCCATCGCCGTGCCGGAATACGGAGCCAAATACTGCATCGGTGCAGGGTCTGAGGCATTGGCCGCTACCACAATGGTGTAATCCATCGCACCATGCTCGCGCAGCTTTTCGATCACTCCAGCAACCGTGGACGCTTTCTGCCCAATCGCGACATAGACACAGATGACACCGGTGCCTTTTTGGTTGATGATGGTATCTACGGCAATGGCAGTTTTGCCCGTCGAGCGGTCACCGATGATGAGCTCGCGCTGGCCGCGGCCAATCGGGATCATGGCATCAATGGCCTTGATACCAGTCTGCAACGGCTCGCTGACAGGCTGCCTGCGGGCAATGCCAGGCGCGATGATCTCTACTGGCCGGCTCGATTTGGTTAAAATTGGCCCTTTGCCGTCGAGTGGCTGCCCCAGTGGGTTGACAACCCGACCGATCAGCGCATCACCGGTAGGCACCTCCAAAATGCGCCCGGTGCGCTTGATATTCATCCCTTCCCGGATTTTGAGGTAGTCACCCAAGATCACCACCCCGACAGAACTTTCTTCCAAATTGAAGGCAAGGCCAGTGATCCCGTTTTCAAATTCGAGCATTTCGCCAGCAAGGGCGTTGGTCAGACCATAGACCCGAGCAATGCCATCACCGACCTCGAGCACTTGGCCGACTTCATCGATGGCAAGGGTTTGGCCGTAATTTTGGATTTCACTTTTGAGGACTGAAACAATTTCTCCCGTGTTGATTTTCATAATTACTCCATTAGTCCGAAAATGCCTTCTCTACATCCAGTGGATGTGCGGCGGCAACATCACGCCAGCGCAAGAGGTTGCGCGCTACGGTGCCATCAAATACATAGTCTCCCACCCGGATGCGGATCCCGGCCAAGAGTTCAGTATTGAGTTTCACGTTCATTGTGTAGTTGAGCTTTTTACCCACGGGCAGGCCGAAGGCAGCGCGGTTTTCATCGATCCTGCGCACAATCAGCTCGGCCAGCTCGCTGTCAAGGGGCGATTCCGGAGTGTTGAGCACATGTGCGACGACAACATCGATATAGGTCCTCCCAAGCAGGCCATCCACCACCTGGCGAAAAGCCACCAAGATGCTGGGGATCAAGTGCATCCGTCGCCGCTCAGCCAAGATGAGGCAGAGGTTCATGACAGCAGGCAAAACCTTGCCCCCCAACGCTTTGCGCAAGGCCGCTTTCCTAGCCTCGGTGCTGATCGCCGGTGACTCCATGAACACCGTAAAGCGTGGATCGGCGCGCAGCGCATCGCGGATCGCCTGCAGCTCGGCCTCCGCCTGTTCCAGCGGCAGGTTATCGATCTGTGCCAGAGCAAGTGCGTAGTTGTGCGCAGCCTTGTGGGGGATCATTTTCCGCTCTTGAGTTGCTCCAATTCCCTGAGGATGATGTTACGGTGGTCTTCTTTGGAGACATCCCGCCCCAGGATCTTGGAAATAATAGCCACACTCAACTCGACCACTTCCTTTTCCAATTCCTTGACCGCCTTCGCTTTTGCCTGTGAAATTTCTCCGATCGCTCGATTGTGGATCTCCTCGGCTTCTTTGCGGGCATCTTCCAGGATGCGGTGGCGTATTGCCTCAGCATCCCGCTTACCTTCCTCGATGATATGCAAGGCTTGATCGCGGGCAGAATCCAGATGCTTCTGGTAATCGGCCATCAGGGATTCGGCCTGCTCGCGGAGCCGGCGCGACTGGGCCAGCTCCTCCGCGATCTTTTCATTGCGGGCATCGAGCGCACGGACAATCGGTTTCCAGGCAAAAAGCCATAGAATGATGAAAACCACCAGAAAGGTCACCGTGGTCCAAAAGACGAGACCCGGAGAGACCTTCAGTAGATCAATGCCCGTGCCGGTGAGCAGTACCATGCCTAGCCGAGTTTGATCTTGTCGAGCATCAAGAATGCAATGACCAGCGCGAAAAGGGCTGCACCCTCAATCAGCGCAGCAGAAATGATCATCGCCAGTTGGATTTTATTCGCCGCCTCCGGCTGCCGGCTAACCCCTTCTGCTGCGGCACCGCCGATACGGCCAATGCCCAGCCCTGCACCAAAAACTGCCAGCCCTGCTGCCAGCCCTGCTCCGATTGCTATGATTGAACCCATTTTCCACTCCTTTTTTGTTATTTTAATGCCTATGTTGTACCTGTGAAATGAAAAGTGCAGTTAAGAACGTAAAAATATAGGCCTGCAGGAATGCCACAAAAAGCTCCAGCAGATAGACTGCTGCTGAACCCAGGATACTGACCGGGGCAATCGCGTAAGAACGGAATTGGAAAATAAAACCCAAAAGCACAATGATGATCATGTGCCCGGCAGTCATGTTGGCCAAAAGACGGATGGCCAGCGCAAATGGCTTAGTGAATAGGCCGATAAACTCAATTGGCCATAGGATCGGCCAGAGCAAAAGCGGTATCCCCTCTGGTACAATATTCCGAATAAAAAGCACTCCCTGATAGATAAAACCAGAAAGGAGGATCACCAAAAACGACAGCGTGGCCAACGTCGCCGTCACCCCAATGTCGCCGGTTGCGGTGATCCCAGGCCACAATTTTTCTGCCAGTGGGAGCTCGAGCGAGCTGCCGTGGCTAGGGTGCGCGGTGCCAGCGAGGGATGCCACTAAAGTATAGAGTTCCCCCAAAGATGGGATTAGCCCTAAAAGGTTGCATGTTAGGATAAAAAAGAAGAGTGTCAAAAGATACGGTTCGTACGGATGTGCATGGTGCCCTAAGCTCGCCTGCGCAATGTCGTTGCGCACAAACTGCACCAGGACTTCGATGATTCCGGTGAAGCGGGATG
>JANWWX010000153.1 GCA_025057195.1 Leptospiraceae bacterium
TGGGACGGGCTGCCGGAGGACTATCTGCACACATTCTTGGCCAACCTGGACCGTGTCACCACGGAGGATGTGCTGCGTGTCGCACAGCGCTATTACCGTCCGGAAAAGTTTAGCTTGCTGGTCTGTGGCCCAGAAGGTATCTACACCCGCAAATCGGCATTGCGCCCGGAACGCATGCACAAACTACAGCTAGAAAAATGACGCATCGCAAGCCATACCTACCACTGGTCTTTTGGGCAAAAACCCAACTGGCCAGCGCGCTTTTATTCACCACGCTGCCCATTTTTCCAGCGGAAATAACAATTGAAAGCAAGATCCCGTTGGGTTTGGCTTATGACGGGCAAGTGCTATGGATTGCCGATGCCGAAACACGCCGCCTTTCTGGCTATGATGTCAGCCAAAAGAAAGAACTCGCGCCACGCACCCTGAACTACGACCTGCGGGATTTGGCGTACTGGGCACCCTATCTCGTTACGGTGGCTGCAAACTTCGTTTATGTCATAAACCCAATCAATGGTGACCTGGTTGATCGCATCCCACTTAAGGGCATCAACGATCCTGTGGCAATTGCCACCGACCTACACCAGGCATATATTTACAATCGTGCTGACAAAAAAATCCACCGTGTGCATCTGGTTGACAGGATGCAGTTTGGTGCCTTCCAGCCAGAAATTGCTGCCGACATCCGCAGCATGACCTTTTACAAGGGTGCTTTGTGGGCGATCGCCAAGGATGGCAGGGCCTACAAGCTATCCCCCACTGACGGCGCGCAGCAGAGTTTCGTGCCGCTACCCGAGGGTTGCTATGGTATCAGCTTCGTTGACGGAGAACTCTATGTCGCCCGGCCAGGACAAATCCGGCCTGTCGATTTCATCGAGGCAGAAAGCTATGTCGCCGCAGCAAGACGCAGTTTTATCATCAATGCTGAAATTACGCTGCGTTTTCCCTGGAGTGAAGAAGAGCGACTGCGAGAACCCCGCATGCTGCTTCGCTATTCACTGCTTCCTGTAAACCCGCACCAGAGGGTGGCAGCGCTGAGCAGCGAACCAACCATCCGTTTTTTCCGTGCAGAGGATGGCTCACACCAAGCGGAAGCGGTGTTGGAAAATAAAAATAACGAAAAGCAGCGTACCCACCGTTTACAATTCAAAGCCACGCTTTTTAACCTCACTCATATCTTCAATCCGCAGACCATGAAGCAATATTTCAGAAACCCCGAGCTCCCTGAAAATGTGCGTGTCTATCTCGACCCTTTACGTCTGGGACCTGCAGAAAAAGAAAAGGTCGAAAACTTCCGCAAGGAGTGGCTCCGCAAGAACGAGGGCAAGCATCCCATTTTTGTCATTGCGGCGCTCAAGTCAGATACCAGTTTTAACGATACCTTGCGTTGCGCCGCGTTGCGCTCTTTAGGTGTTCCCTGCCGCAGCATGCTGTATTTTGATCTCAGTAGCCGCAAAACGGAGCTTCTGCTCCAGGTCTATCTGCAGCCAGCAGGCTGGGTCAGCATCACCACCAAGTATGATCCGGCGCGGCCACGCGAATTTCCTTTGGACAATTACCAACTGGCACTCTTTTCTCCTGACGACATCGCAGTGTCCCCAAAACCCAAAGCCCCGCTGGATGAACGTACTGCCCTCCTGGAGTGGCGCAACATCAAAAGTAGTGCTGAATGATACTCGCGCCAGCGCTTGTTGTGTACTTAGCGTGCCAGAATGTGGCTGCGGTCGGTGAATTTATCGAAATAAATCTCGTGCGGATCCACGCCACATTTTTTGAGTTCGGCAATGGCCGCATCAATCATGGGGGGTGGCCCACATAAAAATGCTGCAGTGGCCGCAAAATCAATATTTTGCTTGCTGATGAGCTCGGTCACCAGCCCCCGCTTGCCCTGCCAGGCGGAATTGGGGTCCTCATGCGAAAGGATTGGGATAAAAGTAAAATCTGGCAGCGTTTTCTGGAGTTGCTCCATCGTATCTAAGGCATAAAGATCGCTTTGGGTGCGCGCACCATAAAGGTACACAATTTTACGGGTCTCCCCCCTTTGCGCTGCTTCTTCGAGCATGGCCTTGATCGGTGCCATGCCACTGCCTCCGGCGATACAGAGCAATATTGCTTTAGAGGAATGCCAGCCAAAACTGCCGCGCGGACCACGCAGCGCAATCTGCGTTCCTGTGCGGTCTGAAGCATGAAACCAAGGCGTCATTTCGCCACCGGGCACAAGCCGGATATGGAATTCGACCTCGGTATTGCCCTCCGCTTGCGGAGCCGAGGCAAACGAATACGAGCGGGTGCCCTTGATTCCCGAAACCGCGATGTCAGCGTATTGGCCAGCTGTGTAATTCATCCTTTCGGATAATTGCACCCTAATTCCTAAAATGTCATGGGTCAGCCGCTGGTAACCGACAATCACGCCGCTAAAATCCCGTGCCTGATCGGGTTCTAAAGTCACGATCATGTCAGAAAGTGGGATCGCTTGGCAGGCAAGGAAATAGCCTTTCTTGCGGTCGTCCTCGCTCAGGACCAGCGACATGTCCGAAAGCTGTTTATATGTCCCTTCGATCAGGCGGGTTTTACAGGTGGTGCAGCTTCCGGCTCCGCAGCTATAGGGATAGTCCAACCCTGCCTCGAGTGCGGCTTCAAGCAGTGTCTGGCGGTGCCGGACGGTGACGGTTTTTCCCAAACTTTGGATATATGCTTGGTAGCTTGGCTTTTCTTTTTTCTTGAACAGGGAAAGCATCTGGCCTTTTGTAGTTTTGTCTCAATCCGACAACAAAATACAAAATTATTGCAGCCGGTAACCACCTAAATACACCCAAACGATGGCATAGAAAAAACACCGAGGCAAATAGGGCTAGAGTTCTACGTAAAGCTTCAAAAAATCCTTCCAAAAAAATTTTCCGAAAAACTGAAAAAATTTCGAAATTTTTAGGTATTATAAAACGAAAGAGACTGATGAACGAAAAACGCAAAGCTAGCATCTCGCTACTGGTGCTGGCGGAAAATCTTTGCCAGAAACACTACAGTTTTGTCATGGCAAAAACTCCGCACACACAACGATAGCAGTGAAAATATCACCATTGTGCAGGTCTATTGGGATATGGAAACCCATGATTGCTGCATGGCTTTGCGTTGGCCGGTGTCACACCTCATCTTTGCCATGCTATGTTTGGTTGAGAAAAGGATAACCCCGGGATCAGAAAAACTGCAACCAGAAGCCGTGGACTGTTTTTCAGTAATGACTACACGGAGGTGAGAATGTGCGGCACTGAGGGATTTATTTACACCCAATTTTTACGATTTTCGAGCCCCCCATCCGCCACCACAGCAAGCAGGCAAAGCGATAGAAGACGGGATTTCGGCACAATAATGCGTGTGCATCTACTTGCCTCTCCGGCTAATCACAGCTTTGCTGGCTATTTAAAGGAGGCGTAAGCACCCAAGCAATAGTGATTCAGAAACACAATGTCTCGTGTACACCCACACCCACAAAGTTAGTTTTATGCATTCGCTTGGCACTATTCTCCCACACCACAGCGGAAAACCCGATAGCTACGCCGTGCCTTGGCCTGCAGTCAGTTTCGGGCTAATCTACAAAAGGCATATATTCCCGCAAATCCTCGGGGATATCCTGCCAAGGGGGCTTTTCGCCCTCGCGCCAGTGCCAGAAG
>JANWWX010000154.1 GCA_025057195.1 Leptospiraceae bacterium
ACTGTACTGCTGTCTTTTCGGGTTCGTCGGCCACTGCAGCCACTGCCAGAAACAGGCATTCGTCACAGGGCTGGTGAGCAACGCTTGAGGGCAGGAAAATTTTTTCTATTTCAAAAAGGCGCACCACACGGTGCTCGCGATAGTTGGCATGCACCGCACGCAAAAGGCCTGGCAAAGGTGAGATGCGCAAAAAACTGAGGTCTGCATGCAGCGAATTGCGGATCGCAACGGCGTTGGCTGCACGGGTGTAGAATTCATCTGCGGCAAGGTCTTGTGCGGAGTGGAAGGCATAGCTTTTGATTTCGGTGAGTTCCAACCGTAGCGCACACAGCTCGCGTAGCCGGTGTTCTAACTCCCGCAGAGGATTGGGCAGCCGCGGCGTCTCACAAGGAACCAAAAGCGGTTCGGTTGCCACTTCTCCATAGCCGATGAAGCGGCCAATCTCCTCGACCAGGTCTTCAGCAATCGTGACATCAAACCACTTGCGCCAGTCGGGGACAATGGCGCTCAGGTTATCTCCTTCCTCGCTGACCGTAAAACCGAGCTGGCGCAAAATCGCAGCAAAATCAGGTTGGGCAACACGCAGTGGTCCCAATTTTTGCGCCAAGAAATTGCGGTTAGTTTGGATTGTCTGTGGCTTTTTATAATCGACAGTGCTCGTTTCAGCAATTTCCGAAAGCACAACCCCTGGCTGTTCGCGCGCCAGCAATTCAGCAAACCGGAAGATGGCAGCACGAGCCTTGCCTGGGTTTTGTGCCTTTTCAAAGCGTTGCGACGAATCGGTGCGGAGACCTGTGGCTGCCACAGCACGGCGGATGTCGCTGCGGTGGAAGGTCGCCGACTCCAGGAAAATGCGTTTTGTCGCCGCAGTGGTTTCTGTTCCGGCACCGCCCATCACACCGGCCAATGCCACGGGCTTTTCCCCATCGCGGATCAACACGAGTTTTTCTGGCAAAATCCATTCGCTGCCATCGAGCAGTGTTATTTTTTCCCCGGTTCGGGAATAGCTCACCCGGACACACTCACCCAACTTTTCGCGGTCGAATGCATGGTTGGGCTGGCCCATTTCAAAAAGGACATAGTTCGAAATATCGACGATGTTATTGATTGGCTTCTGCCCGACAGCCAAAAGCCTGAGCTGCACCCACAGCGGAGAAGGACCAATGTGGAAATTGCGCAACTCTGCTCCGCAGTAGGTGATCGCAGCACTATCCTCAATTACAATTCGGGGCAACGGTAGAGGCTGCGTTGGGTACTGTGCCGCCTCAGGGTTGTGCTTCAGCGGGCGGCCCAAGAGCGCGGCGATTTCGCGTGCAAAGCCAAAGTGGCACCATAAATCAGGGCGGTGTGTGATCGATTTATTGTCAATTTCCAGGATGGTATCCGGTGGGGCCAAGTAAAGAGAAAGCGGTTGGCCCACCTGCCATTCGTCGGGAAGTGGCATGACCCCGTCCAGTTTAGCCGGAGCAAAGTCGAGTGCCGAAAGCCCGAGCTCGCCTCCCGAGCAAAGCATGCCTGCACTCTCGACGCCACGCAATTTCGCCTTGCCCAGCGTGCGGCCGTCAGGCAGCTTCACACCAGCGAGGGCTAATGGGTATTTCTTGCCCACTTCGGCGTTGTCGGCACCAGTCACAATCTGCACCGTTTCATGGCCAATGGCCACGCTGCAGACTTTTAGCTTGTCTGCCGCTGGATGCGGAGTGATAGTTTCGATCTGTGCCACGCGGATTTCGGCCAAATGCTCCATAAAAGGAGTCACACTTTCCACCTCACAGCTTTTCAGCGTCAAAAGTCTCGCTAATTCCTGTGGTGGCAGGTCGTTGAGATCGACAAACTCGCACAGCCAATTGTAAGAAAGCTTCATGCTATCACCGGAAACTGCTCAAGAAAATCGAGCTTCCCTGCCATGAAATGGCGGATATCCTCAATCCCATGCTGCATCATGACTAACCGGTTTAGCCCTAAACCAAAGGCAGCGCCCTGCCACTCGCGCGGATCCAAACCCACTGCGGCCAGCACATTGGGGTGGATCAACCCACACGGCAATACTTCGACCCAGCCTGAATGCTTGCACACCGGGCAACCACTGCCGTTACAGACCAGGCACTGCATGTCGAGTTCAAAGCCCGGTTCAACAAACGGGAAATAGCCGGGGCGCAGCCGTGTTGTGACAGTGCGCCCAAAGACTTCGCTGAGCAAGGTTTGCATCAAATGCAACAGGTTTGCCACCGAGACTTTACGGTCAACGACCATGCCCTCCATTTGGTAAAACGTATGCTCGTGCGAGGCATCCACCTCCTCGTAGCGGAAGACACGGCCTGGGGCAACAATTCGCAGTGGCGGTTTGGTACTCTCAAGCACGCGGATCTGCACACTCGAGGTGTGCGTGCGTAGCAAGTAGCCATTTTTAGTATAGAAAGTGTCTTGCATGTCGCGCGCCGGATGGTCGTCTGTGAAGTTCAGCGCACCGAAGTTGTGGTAGTCATCTTCGATCTGCGGGCCGTCGGCGATCGAAAAACCCATCGAAGTAAAAATCTGCTCGAGTCGGCGCTGCGTCTGCACGATTGGGTGGATGTGTCCCGAACTCAGCCCACTGGCCACCGCTGCAAATTCCGGTGGTGTCACCGAAAGATCCAAAAACTCGGTCTCGGCAAGTTGGCTGAGGCGCAGCTCTTCTAATTCTTTTTCGCGGCTATTGAGCCAGGTGGTGAGTTTTTCCTTAAAGGCGTTGGCGGCTTTACCCACCACGCTGCGCTCTTCAGGACTGAGCGTGCCGAGCTTTTTTAGGATTGCAGTCAGCGCACCTTTTTTGCCAGTATATTCTTGGCTAATTCTTGCCAGTGCTTCCATGTCGTGTGCTTGGCGGATGGCTTCGTATGCCTGGCTTTCGAGGGTTGCAATTTCAGCTATGAGATCAGCCACGGCGGTTTATTGTAAAAAGCAGACCGGCCGTAAAGCCCACTGCTGGCGTGAGGGCTATGCAATTATCGCGAATGGCGTTGGATATTGAGCATCAGGCATAATCCCGCATAGCGGAGGATTTCCGAGCGTGCGCGCCCTGCAGGGCCATCGATATCGCTCTGCTCTAAAGCATCGACTAATTTTCTGCGTTTTTCGTTAAGCTTTAGGATTTTTTCGTGCAGGCGCACCTGCCCACTGCCGAGCATGGTGGAAAGGCGCAGCATGCGCAACGTCAACAAAAGCAGTTTTTCGCCGGTCATCCTTCAGCTTGGAACCGGCCCCTGGGCTCTTCAGATTTTTTACCAGCGCTGCCAGTTTTGGGCACTTCAAGCTGTTTCCAGGCATCCAATAATTCAGAAACGATTTTTTTGACGATCTGCAACGGTTCCGGTTTCTTGCGGATATTGGCCTCTAAAAGTTGCGATTTGCAGTAAGCGTAAAGGTTAAACAGGTTTTTGGCAATTTCTCCACCCTGCTCAAAATTCAAAGAAAGCATCAATTCGGTGAAAATGTCCTGCGCGCGCAGGATGTTATTGTTAACCTTGTCGTATGTCCGGTATGAGCCCATGTACGATTCTGCCGCTGCAATGAAACGTAAGATGCCTTCGTAGAGCATGATGATGAGCTGCTTTTGGTCTGCTGTGCCGACCGCATTGGTCTGGTATTCGCGGAGGTAAAGTTCGTTTTGCATCAGGACCTG